>JAJDAM010000079.1 GCA_029261905.1 Deltaproteobacteria bacterium | reverse complement strand
GCCTTTGCCATCTCGATCATCATCATCGTTTTCCTTCCGCTCTTTACCCTGCAGGGCGTCGAAGGCAAGACGTTTCGGCCTCTCGCCTACACCGTCGCTCTCGCGATGGGTGGGTCATTGGTCTTCGCGCTCCTTCTCGCCCCGGTGCTCTCAGAGATGTTGATGCGGGCTCCGAAGCAGCGCGAAGGCGGTGAGCATCGCGATGTCTGGGTCGTGCGCTCGCTCTTGCGTTTCTATCGCCCGGCGGTGTCGCTGTTCGTTCGACGGCGGTCCATCGCGGTCGTCGTGTGTGCTTCGCTGCTCCTGGTCGGAGCGGCGGTCTTCCCGCAGCTCGGGTCAGAGTTCACGCCGCGCCTCCAGGAAGGGACGTTGGTGCTTCGGCTTTCGATGGCACCTTCGATTTCTCTGACCGAGAGCACCCGGGTGACGCAGACCGTCGAGCGCCGCCTGATGGCGATTCACGAGATCGAAAGCGTCGTCACGCGAATCGGGCGCGGTGAGGTGGGTGCCCACACCGACCCGGTCAACAGCGCAGAGATGTACATCCTCCTCCGCCCGCAGGAGGAATGGCGCTCTGCGACGAACCAGCAGGAACTCGAGGACGTGATCCGCGACGAGCTCGGCCCTGTGCCGGGAGTCCTGACCAACTTCACTCAGCCGATCGCGATGACCGTCGATGAGCTCCTCGAAGGCGTGCGCGCCGAGCTCGCCATCAAACTCTTCGGAGATGACCTCGACACACTCATCTCCACCGCTGCTGAGGTCGCTCAGGTTGTCGGCGGCGTCGATGGAGCGGCCGACGTCCAGGTAGACCAGGTCAGCGGCGCCCCGCAGCTCGTCATCCGCGTGGACCGCCAAGCCGTGGCTCGTTACGGAATGAACGTCGCCGACGTGCAACGCACGATTCGCGCTTCCGTCGGCGGAGAAGTAGCCGGCCAGATCTTCGAGGGCATTCGGCGCTTTGACATCTACGTCCGCTTCGCCGCCTACTACAGAGAAACGCCCGAGGCCATCGGTGATGTGCTCGTCGCCGGGCCGGGCAGCGTTCGGGTCCCCCTGTCGGATCTCGCCGAAATCGAAGAGCTCGTCGGCCCGCGCCAGATCACGCGCGAAGACAATCAGCGCTTCATCACCATCCAGTGTAACGTGACCGGCCGCGATATCGGTTCATTCGTCGAAGAGGCGCAGGCCGCAATCGACGCACAGGTGGAGCTTCCCGCCGGATATCTGGTGAAGTGGGGCGGCCAGTTTCGTTTGCAGCAGGAGGCAAACCGCCGCCTCGCGATCGTCGTTCCGATCACCCTGCTGGTGCTCTTCCTCCTTCTGTTCTCCAGCTTCGGCTCACTGCGCAACGCCGGGTTGATTCTCCTCAACATTCCACTCGCCCTCGTTGGCGGCGTGGTTGCGCTCTGGGTAACCGGACAGAATCTCTCCGTGCCGTCGTCGGTGGGTTTCATCGCGCTGCTCGGCATCGCGCTCGAAAACGGAATGGTTTTGGTGACCTATCTCAATCAACTCGTCCGCGACGGTGTCCGGATCGACGAAGCATCGATTCGCGGTGCCTGTTTGCGCCTTCGACCCGTGTTGATGACCGCAGTAACGACCATGCTGGGTCTGATCCCACTTCTGTTTTCCAGTGGCACCGGAAGCGAAGTCCAGCGACCACTCGCGACCGTTGTGGTCGGGGGTCTGGTGACGTCGACGGTGCTTACGCTCCTCGTCGTCCCAGCGCTGTACAAGTGGTTTGCCGCCGAAGTCGCGCCCGAGATTTCGGCTGTGGCGACGGACAACACTGAGGAGATGACGCCATGAAAATCGTGAACGCCTATGTGAAAGAACACAAGCTGTCACAGGTTGTCGAAGCGCTTCATCGGATAGACGGCCTGACCGGAGTCACGGTGATGCACGCGCACGGATTTGGGCGCACCCGGGCTCCGGCGAACGGCGAACGTTCAGATGAGCTGGGCCGCCTGGCCCCGCACGGAAAGATCGAAGTTCTCTGCCGCGACGCTCTCGCAGGAGAGGTGGTGAGCGTCATCGAAGCCACGGCGCATACCGGCCTACGCGGGGACGGAAAAATCTACGTGTTCGGGGTCGAAGAAGCTGTCCGCATCGCGACGGGAGAACGTGGTGAAGAGGCCGTCTAGGAGTGGGCGAGGAGATAGCGCCATGGAACGGGACGCAACCGACACGGTTGGTCAACGCACCGAGCTGCTGATTCGGGGCATGGATTGCGCCGAAGAGATCGAAACTCTTCGCCAGGTATTGCTGCCGCTCGTGGGAAGCGAAGACCGGCTCGCTTTCGACCTTTTGAACTCGAAACTGGTGGTATCGATGCCTACGGGATGCTCAGAAGAGATGCTCGTGGCAGCTGTGGCGACAACGGGAATGCGCGCAAGTAGGTTCGATGAGGAGACCTCGAATGCAGATCGTCCTCGTACAGTTTCTCTCCGCTCGCTTCTGACGATCGGCAGCGGCGTCGCACTACTCGCCGGGTTTCTCTCACACGCGATCCTGACCGGTGGCGCACTCGAGGCCCTTCGTGGCGAGGGCGCTGGGACTCAACACTTAGTTCCGCGGGCGGCCCGCGCGCTCTACCTGCTCGCGATCGCGGCGGGTCTCGCGCTGGTTGCGCCCAAAGCGTGGTCAGCGGTGCGGCGCCTCAGGCCCGACATGAATTTCCTCATGACCGTTGCTGTGGCCGGAGCGCTTGGAATCGGCGAGTGGTTCGAGGCTGCGGCTGTGAGCTTTCTTTTCGCGTTGTCTCTCGAACTCGAAGCCTGGAGCCTCGGACGGGCCCGACGAGCAGTCTCGGCGTTGCTGGAACTCGCACCGCCATCCGTTCTCTTGCTTCGCGAAGACCGTAGTCGCATCGAGGTGCCGCCATCCGAAGTGACCCCTGGCTCCTTGTTCCTGGTGCGGCCGGGCGATCGTATCGCGCTCGATGGCGACATCGTCGAGGGCGAAAGCGACGTAGATCAAGCACCCATCACGGGTGAGAGCGTTCCCGTGCCGAAGGTTCCGGGAGACGAGGTGTTCGCCGGCACCATGAATGGAGGAGGTGCGCTCACCGTTTGCTGCACGAAAGCGGCAGGGGATACTGCACTCGCCCACATCGTCCGCCTCGTCAGCGAGGCGCACTCGCGCCGGGCTCCTTCCGAGCAGTGGGTCGAACGTTTTGCGCGGGTCTACACGCCGGCTGTGATGATTCTCGCGGTTTCCGTGTTCCTGCTACCCGTGCTCTTCGGGGCGCCGGCGGCGCCCTGGCTCTACCGAGCCTTGGTGCTTCTCGTGATCGCGTGCCCGTGCGCACTCGTCATCTCGACCCCGGTGAGCATCGTCGCTGGACTCGCCGGCGCCGCGCACAACGGCATTCTCATCAAGGGCGGCGTCTTCTTGGAGGCCCCCGCTCGATTGCGTGCAATCGCTTTCGACAAGACGGGCACGCTGACCGAGGGCAAGCCCAGCGTCCAACAGGTCTCGGGGTTCGAAGGACATGACGCCGATGAAGTGCTTCAACGGGCGGCATCGATGGAATCGCAGAGCGCTCATCCACTCGCACGCGCCATCGTCGAGCACGCCGCCTCCCGTGGGGCGACCTCCGAACCTGCCAGCGAGTTCCAGGCCCTTCACGGCAAGGGGGGAACGGCACGGATCAGCGGTCGATCGTACTGGATTGGCTCGCACCGCTTTCTCGAGGAACGTGGACAGGAGACTCCTGAAGTACACCGAAAGCTCGACGAGCTATCCCGTCAGGGACAATCGGTCGTCGTGCTGGGCAACGACGAGCATGTGTGCGGGTTCCTGGCGCTTGCGGATGGGCTCCGGAGCGAGACGCGACAGGCGCTAACCGATCTGCGAGCTTGCGGTATCTCACCGCTGGTCATGTTGACAGGCGACAATGAGGCAACTGCTCGCGCGCTCGGCGCGCAAGCTGGTGTCGACGAAGTTCATGCCGAGCTTCTGCCCGAAGACAAGGTTGCCCTCATCGAGGGCCTCGCCGATCGGTACGAACACGTCGCCATGGTCGGAGACGGCGTAAACGATGCCCCCGCAATGGCGCGTGCGTCCGTAGGAATCGCGATGGGTGCGGCCGGGAGCGACGCGGCGATCGAGACCGCAGACATCGCGTTGATGGCCGACGACCTCTCGAAACTCCCGTGGTTGGTCCGTCATTCGAGACGGACCTTGTCGATCATTCGCGCCAACGTCGCCCTGTCACTCGGAATCAAGGCGATCTTCGTCGTTCTAACGCTGCTGGGAAGTGCGTCACTGTGGAGCGCGATTGCTGCGGACATGGGCGCGTCGCTGATCGTGACCTTCAACGGTCTTCGCCTTCTACGTTCCGCGTAGACCCAGCTCGGAGGAAACCATGGGAATTCGTGGAAAATTGATTGCGAGCCTCTCCGGAATCCTGGTGACTCTTACCCTAGTTCTCGGCACCGCCTTTGCCGTCCGAGAGCAGGAGGAAATTGCTGACCTCAAGCGGGACCATCTCCGGCACTCCGCCCAGCTTGCCTCGCGACTCCTGCTACAGACGGACAAGGACGACAGCCAGCGGGTTCTCGACACGTGGAACAACACGACTCAAACAGGGCCTCGGTTTCGCGTAGTTTGGAGTGGCGATCACGGCGCGGAGCCTACACAGGCGAATACGGCGACTTCCGACGCGGCTGAGGTGATGACGGTGTCCGTGCCGCTCCGGGCCGCGTCCTCAGCTGCCCCTGGTCGACTGATTGCGGCAGAGCCGCTTCCGGACGCGCAATCGCTCCTGCTTGGAATCCTCGCTGACCATCTGGCTCTCGGCGTTTTCCTGACCGCAGCCGCGGCACTTGGGGTCGCCGTCGTTTGCCAGCGGATCGTCGTGCGGCCCATTCGATGGCTCGTTTCCGCCGCTGACGGCATGGCCCAAGGCGAAAATTGGGATCCGATTCAGTCGGTGAACCGCCGTCAGGACGAGATTGGCGTTCTGGGAGACCACCTCGCAGAACTGAGCCGCAGGCTCTCGAGCGCCGTGCGAAGCGCCCGACATGGTTCGGCCCATCTCGTGGCAGTGGGTGTTAGGCGCGAGCTGGAAGAACCGCTTCAGCGCCTCACATTGAGCATTGCCACGATCGACGCTGCGGCGTCCGACGACCTGGAAACAAAGCGCGAGGTCCAGGAAATGGAGCAACAGCTCAATGCGCTTCGACAGGTTGCCAATCGCCTCGCAAACGTAGCAGCAACACCCAGAGGATGACTTCGCTCCACAACGCCTGCCCGACTTGAGTTTTTCCAGCCGTCACCACACGAACGCAACTAGGAAAGAGGAGATTCGCTATGAGGTCCAACGCTAGAATCATTCTATCCATACTCTCAGCGGGGCTTGTTTTCGGTTTCGCTACGGAGGCCCTCGCGCAGAAGGTCCGTCAACCAGCCCTAAGGGGAAACCCAAAACGAGATATCGGTGGCTCCTGCGTCTACAGCAGAGACGGTAAGGTCGTCTTCGCTCCCAACGGCAAGCATTGCCCTGATGGTTCTGATCACCTCTCGAAGCCCACCCAGGCGGATTCGCCGGTTGTCGCCGCCTACCCGCCTGCGATGAGACGGGAGCTGGCCGAACTGCTGGGAGATCACGACCACATCTCGCTCGAGATCACTCGGCTGAGAAAGGCCGTCGAGAGTCGAAATCAAGATGTGGCTCTAGACGCAGTGGACAGGATCCGTGCAGAGGTCACCGATCACAGGGCTCGCGAGGAGCGTTTCTTCGAGAAGCTCGCACTCAATCGAGACTCGCCGTGATCTGGCCGCCTACACGCGAAAAAAACCGAGAACCATCGATCCGTGGCGCCCGCGTGCTCGGCCTTCGAGGCGGCGGCGCTGATTGCCGCTGCCGCCCTCGCAACCGCGGGTAGGATCTCGCGAAGCGGCGTGGGCTGAGCCCCGCCGACACGCGGGTCGCAATCCAGGGCTTCGGAAACGCGTCCTCGCGGGTGGGCCGCCTACTCCAAGATGCGGGGTATCGCGTGGGTTGGTGACCTCATGCCCAGGGACAGAACCGCGGGTGCGGTGGATTCGCAGTAAGCCCCACCACATCGAGCCGCTCGCCGAGAAACTCAAGGGGAACTGGGCGACGCTGAATCC
>JAJDAM010000078.1 GCA_029261905.1 Deltaproteobacteria bacterium | reverse complement strand
AGACGTCCTCGTCGCGATTGCCGGAGGGGTACAGCAACAGCAGCTTGTCCCCCTTCCGAATCGTCTCACCGCGCAGTTCCACGTCCCGGGTCGCGGTTCGGGACATGTTCTGGATCGGCGTCACCCAGCGGAGCATCTCCTCGATCGCGGCTGGAATTTTCGACGCGTCGCCGGCGAGCTTGCGATACTCGCCCGGATTGCGGATCAGTTGTTCCATCCCGCCGCTGATCACATGACGCGTCGTCTCGTCGCCACCGACCAGAATCAGCAGCGACTCTTGAATCAACGCGTCGTCATCGAGTCGCTGCCCATCGATTTCGGCGTGGACCAACACGCTCATCAAGTCGTCCTGGAGCGGCTTGCTCCTGCGATCGGCGATCACGTCGCGTGCGTATTCGACGTATTCACCAGCGGACTTCGCCGCGTTGGCAGCGGCCTCAGGCGTCGCGGTTGCCGAAGTTCCCAGGATCAGATCATCGGACCAACGCAGCAGCTTGTCGCGATCTTCGGGCGCGACGCCGAGCATGTCGCCGATGATGATCATCGGCAGCGGCGCCGCGACCTCTTTGACGAAATCGAATTCACCGAGTTCGAGCGCCCGATCCACCAGCTCCCGGCAGATCCGTCGGATCTTTTCTTCTTCACCATCGACCTGTCGCGGCGTGAACCCCCGGTTCACCAGATTGCGGCGCTGTTTATGGAGCGGATCGTCGAGGTTGATCATCGAGGGGATCGGCGGCGAATCGGGCCGCGAGCCCTGTCCACTGCAGAACAACTTCGGCTGTTTCGAGCAGGCCATGATGTCCGCGTGACGGGCGATTCCCCAGACATTCCAGTTCGCGTCCCAATACACGGGTGCGTTGTGGCGCATCCATTCGAAGTGCGGATGCGGTCCGGCGGCGTAGAAACAGCCGTCGAGAAGCTGAATTTCGGATCGGGTCGGATGATTGGGCACGGTGACTCCCTGCAATGATCGGCGTACCCTTCTACCGCGGTACCCGCTCAGTGTAGCGCCACCGAAAAAGCGATTCGCGACCATCGAGCCGCACCACCAGGCCCGCCCACCAAAGAACAGGAGGTCGAAAATGCCGTTGAGCCCATCCGAACTCGCCGCTCTGGATCGCGAGAGCTACATCAGCCTCGTCACCTTCCGCAGGAACGGCGAAGCGGTCAAAACGCCCGTCTGGTTCGCTGCCGATGCCGGCAAGCTGTATGTCTTTACCGAGGCCGAGGCGTGGAAGGTCAAGCGGCTGCGAAACGACGCGCGGATTCGGGTCGCCGCCTGCAACGTGCGCGGCCGCGTGACCGGCGAGTGGGTCGATGGCACCGGGCACCGCGTCGACAACGCGAAGACCGAGCAGCATGCCTATTCGGTACTGCGAAAGAAATACGGTTGGATGATGACGCTGACGGACTTCTTTTCGAAACTCACCGGGCGAATCGATGGCCGCGCGGTGTTGGAACTCGAGATCTGATCCGCGAACGTCAGACTTCCAACCCCACGGCCCGCATCAATTCCAGCGCGTTGCTCTTGGTCACGACCCCGGGGTGCATCCGGTAGTCGAACTTCACGGCACCGTCCTCCAGGTGATCCTGGAAATGAACGTTTCTGGCGCGCTGTTCGAGCGAATCGGCCACCTGGGTCAGCGCGAGGTCATGGGTGGTGACGATGCCGATCGAACCCGACTCGACCAGGTTTCTCACGACGGCCGCCGCGCCGATGCCTCGGTCGTGTGAGTTCGTCCCGTGCAGGATTTCATCGAGCAAAAAGAGCGCAGGGCCGTGCTCGCGCGCGAGTTCGGTGACCTGGCGCAGTCGCAGGATTTCCGCGTAGAAGCGCGAACTCCCCTCTTGTAGCGAATCCTGAATTCGGATAGACGCTCCGATCGCGACTGGCGTCAAGCGCAGACTCTGCGCGCAAACCGGCGCGCCCGCCAACGCCAGTGCGGTATTGGTTCCCACCGTCCGCATCAACGTGCTCTTGCCGGACATGTTGGAGCCACTGACGATCAAGACCTGCAATGGCGCAATCAGGCTCAGATCGTTGCGCACGCAGCGGTCCGCCGGAAGCAGGGGGTGGCCGAGCGCCACTCCTTCGAAGTGGACCGGACCTTCGACGATCTCGGGAAACGGAAAATCAGGGTGTTCGTAACCGAACCCCGAAAACGCCGACAGCGCCTCGAACTCGCCCACCGCGTCGATCCAGCGCGCCAGCCCCGGCCCGCATCGAACGCGCCATCGATCGATCGCGCAGGCGAGTTGTAGATTCCACAACAGCATCCAGGCAATCGGTATGAACAGCTGGTTTCGGCTCGCGTCGATCAGATCGACGAGCAGGCGCAGCCGCGCGATCTGTTTGGAGGGCGGAGCACCATCGGTATCGAGTTCTGCGCGCAAAGAAGTCAGCAGCGCCGACGAATACGACTCGCTCTCGAGGCGCTCGAGCAGGTGAGAGAACAGTGCGAGGTCTCGGGATGGCGCCTGCATCGCACGAACCACTGCCGACACGCGTCGGCTCGTGATCGCCATGAAGACGGTTCCCAGCAGCAGCGCGAGTCCGAACGGGATCGGGCCAACCGGTGTCACGATCCACGCCAACAACCCGAGCACGGTCATGCCCGCAAAGACGGCACCCGTCACCGCGAGCGCTGGCGAGTTCAGCGTCGGAGGAGCACTCCCCCAGTCGCTCAGTACCTCGGGATGCAAGCCCGCGCGCACTTCGTCCCCCAGTCGAGCCAGGTCTTCGCGCAGGTCGACCCGATCGCGCAGCTCCTCGACCGCCTGCTGACGCGCGCGAATCACTTCGGGCGTGGCCGACCCCTGGAGCCATGCGGCCAGGCGGTCTTCTCCAGCCCGCGTGCGCGCGGTACACAGCAACTCGAACAGCGATCCCTCGCCGAACAGATCGAGGTCTTCGGCGTAGGGATGATGCGGGTCTCGAAACCGCTCGCCCATCTCGCCCTTGCCCGCCCAGGCATCGTCGAGTCGATCGAGTCCCCGTTGATAGAATGTCACCGATCGCAGCGCGCGATCCTTTCGCGTCAACAAGCGGTCGTGGACGACCAGCAGCACCGCGAAAACAACCGCGGGGGGCGCGAGCCACGCCCCCGCCAACGACTTCGTGCCGAACACCATCCAGGCGATCACCACTCCGCACAGGAACACCACGAGTCGCAGATTCGAGGTGATCGACGCTCGGCGAGCGCGCAGATCGGCATCGATCTGCCGCACCTTCAGGCGACCTTGATAGACGCTTCGCGCACAGCCTTCGGTCGCATCTGACATCCCCATCGCAAGTGATGGTAAGATCCGTGCCCC
The DNA here is from genome assembly GCA_029261905.1 of Deltaproteobacteria bacterium. Classification (GTDB taxonomy): domain Bacteria; phylum Myxococcota_A; class UBA9160; order UBA9160; family SMWR01; genus JAJDAM01. Next base: position 1,674 of record JAJDAM010000078.1, on the reverse strand, counting down.
CTTTCCGCATGGGGGTCGCATGGGGAACCTTCGGCAAGTGCCAGTCATGCCGGATCGAACCAGCCAGTCCGCGAATACGAAAATTGCTGTTGGCGCCGTTTCTGATGCCCCGTTTCTGATGCCCAGTGTCATGTTGGAGAGCACGTGCCGGATCCGATCGTTGTAGAGGAGCTCGAGCTTCTCGAGAAAGTCAGCCGCCGAATCGCCGAGATGGACGAGCCGGTGACCGCCAACGAGGCTCCGATCGTCGAAGAACTCAAGAGCATTCGCGAACAACTGCTCGATGGCTCGGAGGCAAAGGACACACTCGCGCTCACCCAGCAGTGGCATCGCCAGAGCGCGCTGCTCGCGCAACTGCGATCGGCGCGCGGCGCGCCCCAGATCGACCCCGGATCACCCTATTTCGCGCACCTGCGTCTGGAAGAAAACGACCAGATCCGCGATGTGTGCGTTGGACGCGCGACGTGCATCGACGGAGGCGTGCGCGTCGTCGATTGGCGCAATGCACCCATCTCTCGCATCTACTATCGCTACCAGCAGGGTGAGGACTTCGAAGAGAAGCTCGCGGACCGCGTGCGCACCGGCGTCGTGGTCGCACGTCGGACGCTGAATATCAGCGACGGCGTGCTGCACCGCGTGGAGGCGCCCGAGGGCATCTTCGCACTCGACGAAACCCGTCCGGATGGCTGGACCCGAATCGAGCGCGAGCCGCCGAGGCTTGCGGGTGGTGAATCGAGCGCCGTTCGCGCACACGAGCTCGACGAAGGCGCCGCGTCGCGGCTCGGAGCCGATCGCGCCGGCCCCCGGCGGCTCGACAAGCGGCTCCCCGAAATCACTGGCCTGATCGACCCGGAACAGTTCGGGCTGATTACCCGACCGTCGGCTGGCTTCCTGGCGATTCGGGGCACCGCGGGTTCCGGCAAGACGACGGTGGCATTGCACCGGATTGCGTACCTCGCTTACGCCGATGCCAGAATCGATTCCGAGGAAACCCTCGTAGCGGTCTTTTCTCCGGCGCTACGGAATTTCGTCAGTCACGTCTTGCCTTCGCTCGGCCTCGGCCAGGTTCGGATCTCGACCTTTTCCGAATGGGCGGTCCAGCAGCGCCGCCGCCACTTCCCGCAGCTGCCTCGAGGTGCCCGTGACGATGCGCCGGTCATCGTGCAACGAATCAAGCTCCACCCGTTGCTCGATACGGCACTGCGCAATCATGTCGCGCGCGAACCCGGCCCCCGAAACTCGACGCAGGCGATCGATGACTGGGCGAGCGCAATCACCAACCTGGCGCTGCTCGAGGAAGCCAATCAAGCCGAAACGGAACCCGCCTTCAGCAGCGAACAACTCCGGCGCTTCGTAGAGTGGAACCAGCGCCGCAACGAAGAACTCTTCGCCCGCCTCGATGGCGATGCGCACAACCGTGCCGAACTCGATCCCGAAGACGACGCGCTGTTGCTCCGCGCCTGGCAACTCCGCGCCGGCCCACTCCGGCTGCGCGGCAAGCGCCCCATCCGATACCGCCACATCGCGATCGATGAGGTTCAAGATTTCTCGCCGATCGAGGTTCGCGTGCTGCTCGATTGCCTGGACCGCAACCGTTCGATCACGCTCGCGGGCGACACGCAGCAGCATGTCATCGAGAACAGCGGATTCACCTCGTGGAGCGGGTTCTTGTCG
>JAJDAM010000077.1 GCA_029261905.1 Deltaproteobacteria bacterium | reverse complement strand
CCGTTGTGCCCGTGACTTCGAATTTCGACAAGTCGAATTTCGCGGTTCTCACTCGTTGGCGCGGGGCGGGAGCGAACTGCATCGCGACCGTGCCAGTCTCGTCGTCGGACAGCAGCATGTCGACTTTGCCGGCCTTGTCCTTGATCAATTCGTATTCGCGGTTGCGGATGAACTTGTCGATGTGAATCCGCTTGCCGTACGCGATCTTCGCTTTGTCCCGGTACACCACCGTGAACTCGGCGCCGCGCTCGGGGTCGAAGACTTCGCAGTAGAGCAGCCGGCCGCTGAACAAGACCTTCTCGGGTGGCGTCATGATCCGGTAGCTGCCGTCATTGGAGATCGCGAGTACGAGATCGTATTCGCTGATCGTCAGGATCGGTTTGTCGGCCTTGATACCGGTTCCCAGAAACCCGGTGGTCTTGTCGTAGCCGAGCTTCAGGGACTGCTGTGCGACGTCCTTCTTGTCGATGGTGTCGAAGCGTTCGGTCGTGGTGCGCCGCGGGTACTCCTTGCCGTAGCGTTCCACCAGGTCTTCGATCGTTTCGATCACGGTGCGCGTCAAGTGTTCGAGCTTTTTCGCGATGACCGCGAGCTTCTTGTCGCACTCCTCGATCTCGTCCCGGTTCTTGGCGCGATCGTATGCGGAAATGCGGCGGATCCGGATTCCGAGCAGGCTCGTGATGTCATCATCGACCATCTCGCGCACGAACAGGTCGGCGTGCTCGAGCATGCCGGTGTTCACCTCCTCGCGCACCGCGACATCCGTCTCGGCGGTTTCGATGCGTCGGTAGACCTTGTGTTCGACGAAGATCGCTTCGAGCGTGAGCCAGTGTTTTCGGTCGAGGAGCCTCTGACGCTCCCATTCCAGCTCGGCACCGATCTGTTCGCGAAGTTTGTCGGTCAGTTCGCGCAGCACTTCGCTCACGGAGAGTTCGATCGGGCGTCGATTGCGAATGACGACGATGCTCGAACTCACCGATACGCTGCAGTCGGTGTACGCGTACAGCTGAGGAATGACTTCCTCTACGCTCGTTCCGCGCGCAACGATCAGTTCGATTTCGACTTTGTCGGTCGTGTAGTCGTGAATCGTCGATACTTTGACGCGTCCCTTCAGTACTGCGGCTTCGATCGACGCGATCAGGCTCTCGGTCGTGGTCGTGAATGGGATCTCGGTGATCACGATCCGCTTCGCATCGACCTTCTTCAGTCGCGCCCGGATCTTGACCTTGCCACGACCATCGTCATATTCGGAGACGTCCGCGATACCGCCCTGAGGAAAATCCGGCTCCAGCAGAACCGAGCTTCCTTCCAGCAGTTCGATCTGCGCCTCCCACAGCTCCACCAGGTTGTGTGGCAGGATTCGGGTCGCCATCCCGACCGCGATGCCCTCGGTGCCGAGCATCAGCGTGACCGGAAGCTTGGAGGGCAGTACGACCGGCTCGCGGTTTCGGCCGTCGTAGCTCGGACGAAACTCGGTCAGTGGTTCGTTGAACATCGTCTCGAGCGCGAGCGGCGTCAGGCGACATTCGATGTAGCGCGGCGCGGCTGCGCGGTGGCCGGTCAGGATGTTGCCGAAATTCCCCTGCTTGTCGATGAAGTAGTCCTTGTTGGCCAGGACCACCAACGCGTCCCCGATCGCCGCATCGCCGTGGGGATGGAGCTTCATGGTTTCGCCGACGGCGTTGGCGACCTTGTGATACCGGCCGTCGTTCATCTCGAACAGCGTGTGCAGGATTCTGCGCTGGACCGGCTTCAGTCCGTCGCGTTCTTCGGGGATCGCGCGGTCGAGGATCGAGTAGCTCGCATAGTCGATGAAGTTCCGTCGCATCAGCTCGTCGAGCTGCGTCATAGCCGAGTCCTACACCACGTCCGTGACGAGATTGTCGATGATGAACTGCTTGCGCTCGGGGGTGTTGCGGCCCATGAAGAAATCCAGGCAGTGGCTGACGTCGCCGATGCTGTTGATCACGACCGGGACGATCCGCATTCCATCCGAGATGAACGGCTTGAACTCGTGGGGGCTGATCTCGCCCAGGCCCTTGAATCGGGTGGTCTCGGGCCCCCGCAGAGCCTTCAGCGCTTCGTCGCGCTCGGCCTCCGAGTAGCAGTACCGGGTTTCCTTCTTGTTTCGCACGCGAAACAGCGGTGTCTCCAGGAAGTAGAGATGGCCTTTGATGACCAGTTCTTCGAAGTAACGCAGGAAGTAGGTCAGCAGCAGGTTGCGGATGTGCATGCCATCGACATCGGCGTCGGTTGCGATGACGACTTTGTTGTAGCGGAGGCCATCGAGACCGTCTTCGATCCCGAGCGCCTTCATCAGGTTGTAGAGCTCTTCGTTCTTGTAGATGGCATCGCGCTTGGCGCCGTGGCAATTCAGCGGTTTTCCGCGCAGCGCGAAGATCGCTTGCGTGTAGACGTCGCGGCATTGCACCATCACACCACCGGCCGAGTCGCCCTCCGTGAGAAAGATCATGGTCTCGTTGCGGCGCTTCGCCTTGACCTGGTCGAAGTGGAATTTGCAGTCGGTCAGTTTCGGGATCCGGATCGTGACTTTCTTGGCGCGCTCGCGCGCGTCTTTCTTGATGGACGCGAGCTCTTTGCGGACCCGCTCGTTGGCTTTGATCTTCTCGAGCAGGCTGTCGGCGGCTTCACGATTCTTGTGCAACCACAGCACGACCTGTTCGCGGACGGCGGGCACCATCCAGCTGCGAACGTCGGTGCTGCCCAGCTTGTTCTTGGTCTGGCTGTCGAAGACGGGATCCTGCACCCGGATGCTGATGGCACCGACGATTCCGTCGCGAACGTCCTCGCCTGCGAAGTTCTGTTTGGCGAATTCGTTGACGCCTTTGAGCAATCCTTCGCGGAAAGCCGTCTGGTGGGTGCCGCCATCGTTGGTGTACTGGCCGTTGACGAAGCTGTAGTAGGTCTCGCCGTAGTTGTGGGTGTGGGTGAATGCGAACTCGATGCGCTCCTCGCGGCTGTGGATTGCATCGTAGAGCGGCGGCTCATCGCCGATTTCGTGGGCGAGCAGATCGGCGAGCCCGAGCGCGCTGTGAAAGCGCTTCCCGTTGTACAGGATCGACAAGCCCGCGTTCAGATACGTGTAGTAGCGAAGCCGGTTCTCGATGAACTCTTCGTTCCAGGTGTACTCGGGGAATATCTCGTGATCCGGGGTGAACCGGATCAGCGTTCCGGAAGGCGTCTCGTTGTCCTTGCCTTTCTTGTCGTTCTTCAGAATGCCGCGTTCGAAACTCGCATCGCGAAATTTTCCATCTCGCCAGCTGGTCGCTTCGAAATTGGCAGACAACGCGTTGACGGCCTTGGTGCCCACGCCGTTGAGGCCAACCGAGAACTGAAAAACCTTGTCGTTGTATTTGCCGCCGGTATTGATCTTGCTGACGCAGTCGACCAGCTTTCCGAGCGGTATCCCGCGGCCGAAATCGCGCACGTTGATCTCGTCGCCTTCGCGGTCGACCTCGATCACCTTGCCTTCGCCCATGATGAATTCGTCGATCCCGTTGTCGATGACTTCTTTCAACATGACGTAGATGCCGTCGAGCGGGTGGCTGCCATCGCCGAGTCGGCCGATGTACATGCCGCTGCGCAGGCGGATGTGTTCTAGCGCGTCGAGCGTCTGGATCGCGCTCTCGTCATATGCAACGGGTTTTGTCGCCATGGCACCGGAACGAATGCAGGGGGAGGGTGGACAAGAGTGAGCGATCCGAACGAATCGTCAAGGGGGAGTCCCCTGGGCAAGGCGCTTGTTTCTCGCGACTTTCCGTCGGAGTCTGCGCAATGCAGGGGTCGTTCCGTGGTGGCCTGCTAGAATCCGGGCCGCCGTCTGCGGCAGGACGCGGCAAATCAGATGCGGCAGGACGCGGCAAATCAGAACAGGAAACGGGAAACAGGAAACAGTACAGAGGGAAGGAGGCGTCGATGAATACCGAATCTGCGATCTATCTCGGCGTTGCGGGGTTGGTCATGGTGGTGGCTGCGTTCTTGTTGGGGCGACGAACGGGTGGCAACCACACGCGACAGCTCGAGCTCGAAGCCGAGTTGACAACCGCGCAGAGCGAACAGGCCCGAAGCGCCGCGGAAGCCGAGCGCTTGCGCAACGATCTCGACGCGCACCGTCAGGAATACGATGAGTATCGGCTGAATGTCGTCGATCATTTCTCGGGGACCTCTGACTTGCTCCGCGATCTCACGGTGCAGTACCGATCTGTCTACGAGCATCTCACCAGTGGTGCGAGCAAGTTGTGCCCCGAAGGTTTCGTCGGCCTGACCGAGGGACTACCGACCCCCCAGCTGGCAGAGTCGCGCAGCGACGTCGGCGATTGGGACACCGGAAGTGATTCGGCGGCTGATGTCGATGAGGACGAATCGGAACTCTCCGCTGCCGCGGATGGACCCGAGGACTCACCGAAAGCCGATGTCTCACTGAGCGCGAGTGCCGAAAGCGATGAGTCCGCCGAGAGCCGCGCGGACACCGATGAGCCGGATCCGGACGAAACGCTGTCGGTACCTGCGATCCCGGCCTGAGCTGTCGCGAGTCCGAAGGCTGGCGCAGCACACACCAGAATCGGTAGACCGAGAGCGCTGATCTGCTGTGGGTTCAGCGATCGCAGTGGATCGCGAGCGATCGATGCAACCTGGCGGCGATCAGCCGGTGTGGCGGGACAGGACTTCGGAGACGAACACGCCGCTGGTTTCCGCAGCCCCGTCCGAATCGCAGATTTCCGGTAGCTCGCCCAGCATGGTCGTGATGCGCTCTTCCTGTTCGGGCGCGAGCTTCAGAAAGCGAAGTCCGAGTCCTGCGTCGCCGTCATCGCGAGCGACCTCGACATCCAATACGAGCGGCTGTTGGCTCGCGCCTACATGGAGGGCGATCTTCATCAGATCGCCAACCCCGAGTCCCGGCGCCGGGGCAACCCGCATGCCGCCGGCCGAGAGATCACGTCCCATCAGCACCCGCGCTGCCTGTTCGCCGAGCGCGATGACGCGCCGGTCCATGTCGTGCCTCGGCTGCTGGCGCCGTTCTGCGCTTGCATCGGAGGCCGTCGGTTCGGATTCTCGAGTCTGGTCGTCGAGGGGGAGGGGTGCGGTTTGGGCCGCGACTCGATTCTCGAGCGTGGCCGGTCCCTCGCTGTGCGCGGCGAGCACGAATCGAAGTTTTTCGGCAACGGACGAGCGAAGCGACGAGAAGTGGATCGCGATTGCGTTGGTTCCACATTGCGCGCTTTCGATGCGGAGCACACGGCCCGGGATCGCGAGTGCACGGCCGTTGCACAACTCGGGGGGGAGCTGCAGCGTCAGGTTCGCACCGTTTTTCGCGCCGTGACTGCCGCTGGGTGCGAGGATTCGACAGCCCGTCGGGGAAAGCTCGGCCAGGATTGCGTTGCGCCGCCGAAATCCCGATCGGATGCGAACCGCCGCCCCGATGCTGACGCGGTTGGTTCGGCGTTTTTCGGGTCCTCGGTAGAGCGAATGCAAGATCAGCAGGCGCAATGCGGCCGGATGAACGGGGCGCCGCACCAGTAGATCGGTGCCGGCCCGTCGCAACATCGTGCGCAGCGTCTTCGAGTCAGCGTCGAGGACTGCGATTCGAACACCCACGGGTTGGCGGAGTTCTCCCTCGAGCGAGAGCATCCGCTTGGACGATGCGAGCACGAGGTCCCAGGCTCGCGCGCGGTCGTCGGTGTTCGGTCCACTGCAGCGCTCGGTGACGCCGCCGCCGAGCGTCGAAAGAGGCTCGCGGAGCTCGTCGAGTTCGCCGTCGTGAAGGAACAGAATCGCGGGGTTCGCCTGCTGCAAGTCCATTTTCCCCCAATTCTCCACGCGGGTCCCCGCGGAGGACCCCAGCAGGTCAATCGGCGTAATTCGCCCCGTACTTGAAGCCTCGCGCGCGAAGGGCCGCCGATGCGCACCTGGCCACTGCAACTCACTGGAAGCGCACCGCCTCGGGCGAGGCTGCTAGCGTGTGCCCATGGCAAAAAGACAGGAACAGGAAGAGGCTCGAACGGAGGTCAGCGAGGTCGCACCCGGCGTGATGCGAATGGAGTTGCCGATCCACATGCCCGGGCTCGGTCACGTCAATTGCTACGCGATCATCGACAAGGACGGCGCCGCAGTGGTGGATCCAGGGCTGCCGGGGCCGGGCACCTGGCGTGCATTGGGCGAGCGCTTGGGCCAGATCGGCATGACGACGAAGAACGTCCACACGGTCATCGTGACGCATTCCCACCCAGACCACTTTGGCGGCGCATCGCGCTTCGCGAAGGAGTCGGGCGCCAAGGTCGTTGCGCATCGCACATTTCGTTTCGGACCGATGGGTTCCGACGATCACGCCGAAGTTTCGGCGGATGATCTGGCCGCGGAAGAACCCGATTCCGACCACCCCGAAGCTCCGCCCGAGCCGAAATCTCCCACCGAGTCGATGCGCGATTTCTCCAAAGGCAAGACGCCCTGGGGGGGAGAGCGCCCCCGCCCACCGCTGAAGACCCGCCTGAAGTGGCGGATGATGGGCGCGCTCGGTCGCAGTTCGATCGTCCCGGAGGTCACGCATCCGGTCGAGCACGGCGACGTGCTCGTGCTGGCGAATCGCGAGTGGTTCGTCGTCCACACGCCCGGCCACACCGGGGATCACTTCTGCCTCCACGACCCCGATACGGGTCTCTTCCTCGCGGGCGATCACGTGCTGCCAACGATCACGCCGCACATTTCCGGGATTTCGTCCTCGCCTGACCCGCTGAGTTCGTTCTTCTACTCACTCGATCGCGTCGCGGAGATCAGGGACGTCCAAACCGTGCTGCCGGCGCACGGACACCCGTTTGACGACCTGAAGGCGCGTTCCGAGGCCATCAAGCGTCATCACCATGAACGACTCGATCAGGTGATCTCGATTTCGCGCGAGATCGGTCGACCGGCTGACGTCCAGAGCTTCATGCAGCAGTTGTTCAAGCCACGTAGTTGGGGCGCCATGGCCGAGAGCGAAACCTACGCGCACCTCGAACATCTACGTATCGCCGGGAACGCAGAGCGCAGTAACGACGCTGAAGGGACGTATCTGTATCTCGCCTGATCCAGCGTCGAAGGGTCGCTCCGAGCAGCATGGCGCGGTCGGCGCTCGGACTCCGTGAATCGAGGTGGCGACCCATGTCGTTGGTAAGACGCGAGGCACGCAAACTCGCCAGTCTCGCGCTGCCGGTGATGGCGGCGCAGTTCGGCAGCATGCTGCTCGGGACGGTCGACACGTTGATGGTCGGTCGCGTCAGCGGCGAAGCGTTGGCGGCCGCTGCCATTGCGAATGCGTGGATCTACGGGCTGATCCTGATCGGCCAGGGGTTGATCCACGGGATGGACCCCCTGGTCACGCAGTTTCATGGTGCCGGAGGCGGTGCGCGAATCGGGTTGGTGTTGCAGCGCGGACTGATCGTCGCTGCGGTGGTCGGTATCCCGCTCGGCGCGCTGCTGGGAGCCACCGAGGATTTCCTGCTGCTCGTCGGTCAGGACCCGGTGTTGGCGCACAGCGCACACCGCTATGCGTTGGTGCAGGCTCCGAGCGTGCCGATCTTTCT
>JAJDAM010000076.1 GCA_029261905.1 Deltaproteobacteria bacterium | reverse complement strand
GGCGCGGCTGCGCGCAGCGGCGGTCCCGCGGCCGCGCGGGCCGCTTTTCGAATTACCGCTTTCGGAGGAGCCCTCGGACGGGGTCGGGGCAGTCGGAGTGACAGACATGTCAGTGGCTGACAGTATCGTCAGTCAGGAGCGTCGGCAAGCCAGCGGATCGCGGCGTTGGGCTGGGAGGGGCGCGGTTTGCCTCGGAGATAGCCGATGGGTTACAACCAGTTACGCGATTCCACAGCGCACCCGGTCGATTTCTCGAGATGCGCAGACAACAGGATCCCCATGGCCAACGCGCTCCCCGAGCACCAACCCGTCTCCACCGAGTCGGTGTCCACCGCGATAGACGCCGTCTACAACTGGAACTACGAACCCGAGATCGACCAGCTGCGGACCCTGTACGCGAACGCGCTCGACCGGCAATGGATCGCGGTGCGCGACCTCGATTGGGATCGTGGGGTCGATCGCGATGCGTTTGCCCGCAGCTTTTCGCTGGCCGGGTTCCCGATCCAGCAGACCGACTTCTGGAAGAACCTCGATCCGGATCTGCAGTGGCTGATCTCGCGTCGCACGGCAGCCTTCATGCTCTCGAATTTCCTGCACGGCGAGCAGGGGGCGCTGATGGCTGCGTCTCAGATGGTTTCTGCGGTACCGCACATGGACGCCAAGTTCTACGCGGCGACCCAGACGATCGACGAGGCGCGTCACGTCGAAGTGTTCGCAGCGTTCATTCGCCAACTCGATGAAGTCCATCCGATCATGCCATCGTTGAAGAGCCTGCTCGACCGGACGCTCGGGACGGATTGTTGGATGGAAAAGGCCGTCGGCATGCAGATCGTCATCGAGGGGCTCGCTTTGTATGTGTTTCGTGACATGCGAAATACGACCGAGGAGCCGCTGCTCGAACAACTGCTCACGCTGGTATCGCGCGATGAAGCGCGCCACACGGCATTCGGAATCAAGTACTTGTCCGAAGTAGTGGGAGATCTGAGCGACACGAAGCGCGAGAAGCTCGAGGATTTCGCGTTCGAGGCGGCGCGTCTGTTGGTCGATTCGCGAACCGGTGGTTCGATGCGCCAATCCGCGCTGGCGATCTGGTCCGATGCAGGGCTCGATCCGCAGACCGTGTTCGGCGAGTTGGCAAAGGAGCGCGACAAGTTGGCAGCGGTCGCCCAGGATTCCGCCGGTCCAATTCGCGGCTTCGTGATCCCGACGCTCGGAAGCATCGGTTTGTTCAGCGATCGCATGGAGAAGAATTTTCGCGAGATGTTCACCGCCAACTTCGGCGAGGAGCGCGCGAACCGGATGAACCTGCACGCTGAACTGCCGGACGACCTCGATGCCTGGGTCGAGGCCCGGGTCTGACTCCAAGGCGCGCCCGGCCAGGAGTCAACGATGTCCGAATTCGTCGACGAATACGGCCCAGTCACATCCCGCTACTACGATGGCACCTACGCTGCATTGCGCGATTCGAGCGGTGATGCGGGCTGGTATCTCGGGTTGGCCCGAGCGGCCAACGGACCGGTGCTCGAACTGGGTTGCGGCACGGGCCGGGTGCTGCTGCCCGTCGCGCGGGAGGGAATCGACTGCGTCGGACTCGACGCGTCGCCCGCGATGCTCGACACGCTGCGACGCAAGCATCCGCCCGACAACCTGCGGCTCGTCGAGGGGACTCTCCAGGAATTCGATCTGGGCGCTGCGCGCTTCGCGCTGATCTTCTCGGCATTTCGCGTGTTCCAACACCTCTACACCGTAGAGGACCAGCTCGCCTGCCTGGATCGGGTTCGACGCCATCTCGCACCGGGGGGTGCGCTGGCGTTCGATGCCTTCGTCCCGACGCTGGCCCGGATGGCGGTCGTCGAGGAACCGGAAGCATTGGATGCGCGCTTCGAACAGGATGGGGACGAGATCGTGCGCTACGCGTCCGTGCGTCGAAATTTGCTGGAACAGCTGACGGATGTGCGCATGCGTTACGAACGTCGTCGCGGAGGAGAGGTCGTGGGCAACGAAACCGTCGAGTTCCAGATGCGCCACTTCTATCGCTTTGAACTCGAACACCTGCTCGCCCGCGCGGGATTCGACGCCGTCGAACTCTACGGCGATTTCGACGGCACCCCGTTCGGCGCCGATGCGACTTCGTTCGTCGTCGTCGCGCGTGCGAGTTCGGCGTAGCTGTCCTGCGCGACTGCATGTCGGATCAATTCCGGGGGCACTCCCGGGATGCTCCGGTGGCACCGATCATCGCCGGAGCAAAGCACCGTTTGCCAGCGTAGGAGTGCGCGAATCGAAGCAGCTGAACTGGTGACGCTACTACATGTGAGACGGCTCCCGAGCCTAGTTGAAGTGGAGGTCATGCGATGTCCATGACGAACGCATCGTTGGCTCAGGCAATGAATTTCCCACGGGCCACTCCTACCAGACACAAATGAAGTCTCCTGCAGGGACCTCGAATTGGTTCAGCAACCGGATATACCTCGAATCGGGACTGGCCCCCTCGCGCGGGCGCTACCGATCCCCCGATATCGAGGAATTCGATTCTCACAAATCCAATTTGTGAGCGATAGTTCGAATAATGTGACCTATATCTATCCATACGGATACATGAATCGATCCAAAGTGTTGAACTTATTGAGATCTCTATCGAATCGAAAGCGTGGCGCATATCGTGATGATTTGATATAAGAATGAAGAATTGTCTGGCTGGGAGGCTGTATTGTGGAAGATAGATCTCCGTTAAGGAAGTCCAGGCGTGAACGCTTCCTCGAGGTGGCCGAAAGGCGTACTCGGAATATCCTTGATGACCTACGAAAGCTCGGTAACTGCGGAAATCGCTCGGCATATGAGTACAGCGAGGCCGATGTTGCGAAGATTTTTAGCGCGATCGATCGCGAACTGACTGTTGCGAGGTCACGGTTCCGGACGGAGGAGAGAAAAAAGGTTGAATTTTCGCTCGAGTAAGGCAATCGAGCGCTCACGAGTTTCCTGTTGTGGGACTGTCCTGCGCAGGGACCACGGCGTGGCGGATCTCCAAAAGCGAAGAGGATCGCGCACTAACGCGATCCTCTTCTGGAGATCATCCGTCCCGGGGGACAGAGGACACCTAGTACCGCCGGACACTACCGGCGGCATCGTCTTCATTCAAGCCTTCGGAAGCGCGCCAACGACCGGCCTCGAACGAGTCGAGTGTCGGAACTGGGTCGAGCACTCTGTGCCCGCGCCCGGAGGTGAAAAACAATGGCAAGACGAAGTGGAACGAATCAAGAAGGAAGAAACTGGAGCGAGGCGGAAATTAGTCTGGTCTGGCAAAAAGCCAAGGTTATTCCCGGTCAATCACCGTCTCAGGTTCGCAAGGATTCGTGCAACGCACCGATCCGACGAAGCGAATATGGGCAAACTGGCGAGTACGGCTGGGAAATCGATCACATTCGACCGGTTTCTCTGGGTGGGGGCGACGGGTTGGCAAACCTGCAACCCCTTCAGTGGCAAAACAACCGTCACAAATCGGACAACTGGCCGAACTGGTCCTGTCTAGTTTCTGCGGCGTAAGGCGCAGGTTCGGGTACCGGGGTCGCTTCGCGTTAGCGAAGCGGCCCCTGCTCGGAATCGTTGTCCGCCTAATCCTGATTCGCAATACTTCGGAAGCGGAGGCGGCCAGGGATGGCCTCCGCGGAAGTCAAGCACAGCGCTACTGGCAAACGCTTACACTCCTTTCTCTTATCACAATGGTGCGTCGTTCCGCTTTCGTTTCCAGGCAAGCGAGCCATGGAGCGGCGGCCATCCCTGGCCACCTCCGCGTCGTTGACCGACTCGCGAATTTCGAATCAGGGCTACAATTCGCTCTACGGGACCCCGGCCGCCCGGCGTACGGTGTCGAGCAGCAGCTGAGTTCCGAGCCGGAGGTTCTCGGTCGAGATTCGTTCGTCGTGGCCGTGGACGCCGCCGACCGATTCGGTCGTCAGCAGCACTGGTGTGTAGCCGATCGCGGGCACGCCGTGCTTTCGATAGATCCGGCTGTCGGTGAAACCGGGAGAGATCATCGGCATCACGACACCGCCGTTGGTTTCGTGACGAATCGTCGCCTCGACGTGGTCGAGCAGTTCGGTGCGCACTTCGGAGACCAGCGGTGGGCAGCGATAACTGACTTCGATTTCGACCTTTTCGTCGTCGATGATCGAACGCAGGTCGTCCAGGTAGTGATCGACATCTTGGGCCGGGAGCAACCGGCAATCGAGCGTCGCGCTCGCTTCCGCCGGAATCACGTTGCGCTTCTTGCCGCCGCCCAGTGTCGTGAGGCTCACGGTATTGCTCACCAGCGCGCGCACCAGGTCGCTGGCAGCGGCCAGGCCCTTGAGCGCCTGCGGGTCGCGAAAATCGAGGTCGGCGGGAAGCATCCCGTTGTCGACCAGCGTCTGCAGCGTGATTTCCGTTTCGGGCCGAAGCACCACCGATGTTTCGATATCGGCAATCCTCCCGAGGGCTTGGATCAATCGAAGCGCCGCGTTGTCGCCATGCGGGATCGAGCCGTGACCCGGTCGCCCCTTCGCGGTCAACCGCAGCCACAACGGGGCCTTCTCGGTCGGCGCGACACCGAAGATCAATCCACGCTTTCCCAGCAGTTCGCCGAAGCCGAACGCGCCTTCGTTGATCACGCCGTCGGCGACGAGCAACTCGGGGTGGTGGTCGGCCAACCAGTCCATGCCGAACTGGCTGGCTTCTTCTTCATCGGCGACCGCCAGAAACAGGATGTCGCGCCGGTGTTCGACCTTCTGGCGAGCCAGCAGGAGGAACGTCAGCAACTCCATGATGCCCATGCCCTTCATGTCCAACGCGCCGCGGCCCCACAGCACGCCGTCCTTCAGCAGGCCGGCATAGGGATCGACGCTCCAGTAGTCGCGCTCGACCGGAACCACGTCGATGTGCGACAGCAACACGAGGGGTTTGGTGCCGGCGCTGTTGGTGCCCGGGCGCCTCGCCGAGATCGAGACGCGCCCGTCTCCAGCGTCGTAGTAGGTGGGCTCGAACCCCTCGGCGCGCAGGATGGCCGCCAGGAACTCGACGCCGGCCTCCTCGCCGCCGGGCGGGTTGGTGGTGTCGATGCGCAGGTAGCGCTGCAGCAACGTCGTCGCTTCGTTTTCGAGCTCGTCCCAATCGATCGGGAGAGCGGGGAGTCTTTCGTCTGGGGATGTGTAGTTGGATTGGTCAGCCATGACTGCGATCCTATCATCCGACAGGCTGCATCGTACCCGTGGAAACCCCTTCCCTTCGGGCCCGGAGAGTGGCTTCGAGCGGCTGGATTCGGGAAGCTGCTTCTGCAGGAGATTGGGCAACTATGGAACTAGTGGTCATCCGGCACGGACTGCCGCAACGCATCGAACGCGACGATGGCCAACCCGCTGATCCGGAACTCAGCGATCTGGGGCACCGCCAGGCCGAACGTGTGGCCGATTGGTTGAAGGACGCGCAGATCGACGCCATCTACGCGAGCCCGCTACAACGGGCACACCAGACCGCGCTGCCGCTCGCGGCGGCAAAAGGGCTCGAGATCCAGACGGAACCCGGCATCGTCGAGTTCGACCCCGACGCGCAATCATATATCCCGCTGGAAGAACTCAAGGCGAGCGATCCCGAAGCGTGGCGCGCGATGGTCCAGGGCGGGCTGTACGGGGAGATCGATTTCGATCTGTTCCGTGCGACCGTCGTCCAGAGCATGGAGCGCATCGTTGCCGCGAACCCATCGAAGACCGTTGCGGTCGTGTGTCACGGCGGCGTGATCAACAGCTGGGCCGCCCACATTCTCGGCATCGACACTCCGCTGTTCTTCGACCCGACCTACACCAGCATCAACCGCTCGCTCGCGGCGAGCAGCGGCGAGCGCATGGTCGTCAGCCTGAACGAATCCGCGCATCTCCGAGGATTGTCCGGAGACTGACGCGCGGCCCGATTCAACCCGCGCCCCGAAGCTCGATCGACGCCGTGCCGCGCTCTCGCAGTTCACGCACGTACTCGCCTGGTGCTCGACCGCTCCAACGCCGCAACGCCTTGTGGAACGCGGATGCATCGGAGAAGCCGAGCAGGAATGCGACTTCGTTGACCGATAGTCCGCGCTCTCCGAGCATCGCGGTGGCCAGTTCACTGCGGACCTCGTCGAGCAGGTTCTGGTGGCTGGTTCCTTCGTCGCGGAGCCTGCGCCGCAACGTTCGCACGCTGACACCCAGCGATTCGGCCACGGCATCTGCACCGGGGTTCCCCGATCCGAGTTCGCGGGTGATCCGCTGGCGGACTGCGCTGGCGAAGCCGTCGTGGGGCGAGATCTTCGCGAGCAACTCTCCCGCGTGTCGCTCGAGCAATCGACACAACGTGGAGTCGGCCTTTGGGAGCGGGTCGTCGAGATGGGCTTCGTCGCCGACAATGGCGTTGAACGGGGCATCGAAGCGGATGGGTACACCCAGGATGCGGTGATACTCGCTGACATGGTCGGGCTCCGGGTGCGTGAACCACGCCTCGAGCAATGGCGGCCCGCCCATCACGATCGGCGAGCTGCGCACCATCAGCGCGATGCAGTACTCGGCCGACGATGGCGTGTCAGGGGTCCCATCGAGTTCGTTCGAGCAGATCGTGCGCCCCTCCTCGATCCGAAGCTGGATGTTCAGGGCATCGTTGACGAGGCGCACATAGCGGGACGAACGTTGGTAGGCCTCACGTGGCGTCGCGCTCGTCGAAGCGAGGTAGGTGAACAGATGCAGCATTTGCGGGCTGATGCCCTCGGCCACGTGCAGACCGAAGGCCGGATCTTCCGACGCGACGTACGCAGCGGCCCAGAATGGCTGGGCCTGCTGATTGGGAATGCGAAGAGCTGGCTCGTGCAGCTGGGCTTCGGAAAGGCCCACAGAGCTGAGCACGGGGATCGGATCGACGCCCCGAACTCGGAGAGCAAAGATCACCGGCACGAGCGATTCGATCGCGCAGCGCGGGGCCTGTGCAGACGCGGCCATCGTCAAAGCGTACCCCTGGGGTCCCACGCACCGCCAGAGAGTTGACCGAAATCGACAAACGCAGCGCGATGGACGGGACAAGCCAACCGGATTGCCATCGAGCAACTTGCAGATGCGCACCACGGAGGAAGCCATGAGCACCCAGAACCCGCATCGCCCGCCGCGCATCCGCCCTCTCATCGGGCTGAAAGCCTTCGTGAAGACCGCGAGAGACCCCGAAGACACCGAGAACGGTGCGCGTTTCGTGCTCGCGTTGCAGGGGCGCCGGAGCGAGCAGATCTATCAACGGTTCCGTGCGGACCCGCGTGGAGCCCGATTGCTCGACGAGCGTCCGTCGCTGCTCGCAGCATTGAGCGACCGCAGTCGGATCGCTGCGCTTCCTGCGGGGAGTCTCGGCAGAATCTATCTCGACTTCATGACACGCGAAGGGCTCAGCGCGGCGGGGCTCGCGGAGGCCGTATCAGTAGTCGAAGATGAACTCGCCGATCCGGATCCGGATCGGCGATTCGTCGCCGATCGCATTCGCGACATGCACGATCTCTGGCACGTGGCGACCGGCTACAGCCGCGATCTGATCGGTGAGTTGGCGCTGATCGCATTCAGCTACGCGCAACTCCGGACACGCGCCTTTGGGTTGATCCTTCCTCTGGCCTACGTGTCCAACGAGCGACAAGCACCCGGTACGCGCGCACTGCTGCGGGCCGCGTGGCACCGCGGCAACACGGCGCAATGGCTGCCGGTGCAGAATTGGGAGGGGTTGATCGAGCTGCCGGTCGAAGAGGTCCGCGACCGATTGCAGCTGGGAGC
>JAJDAM010000075.1 GCA_029261905.1 Deltaproteobacteria bacterium | reverse complement strand
AATCCGGCGACAGCTCCTGCGCCATCGCGCACCAGGCGTCGATGACCGAGGCCAGCCGCGGTTCGGCGCGCACCAGCGGTGCGATCAGCGTCAGCGAGCGCACCCGGTCGGGGTGTTCGAGCGCGAGTTCGAGCGCGATCGCGGCACCGAGGCTGGTACCGACCACGTGCCCGGGCCCATCCATCAGTGCAGCGGCATCGCTCGCGGCCGTGGCGATGTCGTAGCGCTCGGAGTCGGGGGCATCCGACAGGCCGACACCACGAGGGTTCATCCCGCGGACCCGGTAGTCCTCAGCCAGCACCGGGATCTGTCGGGCGAACGCGGAGACATCGGTTCCGAAGCCCGGAATCAACAGCACGTTGCTGCTCATGTCTCTCGCTGTCGAGCCGGTGGGGCCCGTAGTCGGCGCTTCGAGGCTCACCCCGTCTGCGACTTCGAGCAGCGCCGCTCTTCGTTCGATCAACGCCTCGACGTCTTCGCGGGTGATGCGTCCGTTCGGGCCGCTGCCCGCGATCGAGTCGAGATCGAGCTCGTGTGTCTTGGCGAGTCGCTTTGCGGCGGGCGTTGCCGGGGCGCCAGCTTTCGGCGCGACGGGGGAGGCCGTGCGGCTGGAAGGCCCCGTGGTGGCGGTCGCGATGGGCTTCGCCGCCACCTTCGACTCGCTCGCACGGAATGCGTCGGCGTCGAACTCGCCATCCGGATCTTCGGTCAGTGCGGCGAGCACGGTGCCACACGGCACCACCTCGTCCGGCTCGACGTAGATGTGGCGGAAGAAACCGTCGCCGGTGGCTTCGATCTCGATTTCGGCCTTCTCCGATTCGATGATCAGCACGATGTCGCCCTTGGCGACGAGGGCCCCGATCGCGAGCGGCCACTCGATGACCGTGCCTTCCTGCATGGTCATTCCCAGCTTCGGCATGACGACTGCGATCGGCATTTACAGCAGCTCGCGGACCGCGTCGATGATTCGCGCAGAACTCGGGAGGAACGCATCTTCGAGTACCGGACTGAACGGAACCGGGCTGTGCGGTGCGGTGACCCTCTTGACCGGAGCATTCAGGAAGTCGAAGCCGCGATCGACACACAGGGCGGCAACGTCGCTCGCGATTCCACAGCGTGGCGTCGCTTCGTCGACGACCACGAGTCGGCCCGTCTTCTCGAGTGTTGCGAGGATCGCGTCTTCGTCCATCGGCGAAAGGCTGCGCAGGTCGATGACCTCGGCCGATACGCCTTCGGCTTCCAGCGCGATGGCCGCTTCGACCGCGGTGTGGACGGTGCGACCGACTCCGACGAGCGATACATCCGTACCCTCGCGGACGGTGGCCGCTTTGCCCAACGGGATTTCGTAGTCGCCCTCGGGTACTTCGCCCTGCATGAACATCAGTGTCTTCTGCTCGCAGAAAATGACCGGGTTGTCGTCGCGAATCGACGCGAGCAGCAACCCCTTCGCATCGCCCGGATTCGACGGGCAGACCGTCTTGAGGCCCGGAATGCTCGAAGTCATGCCGTACAACGTCTGCGAGTGCTGCGCGGCTGCACGCGCGCCTGCACCCATCGAGGTTCGCACGGTCAACGGCACGCGGACCTTCCCACCGAACATGTATCGCAGCTTCGCGGCCTGGTTCAGCAGCGGATCGAGTGACACGCCGATGAAGTCCATGAACATCAACTCGGCGACCGGTCGCAGACCCGTCGCGGCCGCGCCTACCGCGGCGCCGAGAATCGCGGTCTCACTGATCGGGGTGTCGCGAACGCGTTCGGGGCCGAAGGCTTTGATCAAGCCCTTGGTGACACCCATGATTCCGCCCCAGGCGTCTTCGATGCCCTGGTCGGCGCGACCCCCTCCGCCGGCGACGTCCTCGCCCATCACGATGATGTCGGGGTCGGCTTCCATCGCGATGTGGAGCGCTTCGTTGATGGCGGCTGCGAAACTGAGTTTTCTCGACATGATCTACTCGCTCACATAGTAGACGTCGGTGAGGACGTCTTCGGGATTCGGGTACGGAGCGGCTTCGGCTGCCTCGACGGCTTCTTCGAGCAGGATCTCGACTTCGGCATCGATCTGGCGCAGGTCGTCACTTTCGACCAGCCCCATCTCGAGGGCTTCGGTTTCGAACCCCTCCAGGCAGTCGCGGTTCTGGCGCCACTCTTCCGATTCTTCTTTCCGGCGATAGGTCAGCGGGTCGCCGACATAGTGGCCCATGTAGCGGTAGGTCTTGCATTCGATCAGCGTGGGGCCCTCGCCGCGACGCGCACGATCGATCGCCTCGCCGCTCTTTTCGTAGACATCGAAGAAGTTCATGCCATCGGCGATCGCGCTGGGCATGTTGTAGGAGGTTGCGCGGTCGGCCAGATCGGTGATGGGTGTGACGAACTCCATCGGCGTGGCCTCGCCATACAGGTTGTTCTCGCAGACGAACACCGCCGGCAAATCCCAGATCGCCGCCATGTTCAACGCTTCGTGGAATGCGCCCTCGTTGGTGGCCCCATCGCCGAAGAACGCGATCGCCACCCCACCGGTCCGTTTGATCTGGGCGCTCAACGCGGCGCCGGTGGTCAGCGGAATGCCGGCACCCACGATGCCGTTGGCTCCGAGCATGCCGCGGTCGAGATCGGCGATGTGCATCGAACCGCCCTTGCCCTTGCAGGTACCGGTCGATTTGCCGAACAGCTCGGCCATCATGCCTTTGACATCGACACCCTTGGCGATGCAGTGCCCGTGGCCGCGATGGTTCGAGTTCACGATGTCGCGGTCGTCGAGGTGCTGACACACACCGACCGCAACCGCCTCTTGCCCCGCGTACAGGTGCAAGAAGCCGGCGAGCTTTCCGGCAGTGACGAGATCGACCAGCCTTTCCTCGAACCGACGGATCGTTCTCATTTGTCGATAGCTGTCGATCAGGTCCTCTCTCGAGAGACTCATGGGGGGTCCTTTCGTGGGATTCGCGTGTCGCCGTTCGAACCGGGCGGCGGCGCCCTGGCTCCGACGGGAGGCCGAACTTTATCACGTTTAAATCTTCCGGAACGGGGTGATTTTGGAGCTCGAGTCCGGGATGTCGCGATCCAACGGATCCGTGTCTACATCTTCAGCTACAGCGATCGCGTCATCGTCGCGTAGCGGGTCTTCCACAGGAATCCGTCGTAGTAGAAATGCAGCAAGGATTGGAACACGCCCCAGAGAAACACCCACTGACCGAGCTTGATCGTCGCGACGCGGAAGTTGGGCACCTGCCAGAAGTCGTAGGGAGCCCATTCGTGCAGCAACACGTACAGGCCACCGAGTGCGACCGTGTAGAGCGGGTACGCGATCCACGGGTGCTCGAGGATCCGGGCCATGACGGGTTGCGGGTCGCGGTGTTCCGCGTAACGCCGTCGTTGGAATGCCCAGACGAAAACCATGTACTCGAGCCCGTGGCTGAACGCGAATGCGAGATACACCTTGATGGGATCGAACAACACGAAGCCCGCCCACAACGCAAAGGTACCGAGCCCCATCGACAACCGCGGTCGGTTGCGAAACCGATTGATTCGCCATTCGTAGGCCACGAATGTGATCGCGCTGGCGGCCGCGATCGCGACCGAGACCGGCACCAGAAATTCCTGGAAAGCGGTCACACCAGCCAGCATCGGCTCGACGAAGCTCCTCGCGATCTTGAACTCGCGAACCACGATTTCCGAAAAGCGGGGAGCGACGTAGCAGACGATCAACGGCAACCAACCCATGATGAAGAATCGATCGACCCAGCCGGGTACTCCGCGGATCTGGGCAGGATCGGCCACGGGGTCTTCGGCTCGCCTTTCTGCGCGTGCCTTGGCGGTGTAGATCCGAAGAATCCCGTATTTCTGGGCCATCGTGTGCCAGATGTTCCAGACCCCGGCCGCAAAAATGATCCATGTCAGGACGACGCGCAGCTGGAATTCGGAGCCGGGCCATGCGAACTCCCCCAGTACGAGTGCGCCGCTCGGAATACTCGTCCGCACCACCCAGGGGGTCGCGAGCAGCCCCGCCCCCAGAATCAACGGCACCCAGATGAAACGCTTGCGGTAGCGGGCGAAGATCTCGGCGTCGAGGTACGCGTAGCCGAGCGTGTAGTGTCGATGTACGAATCCCAGTGTCAGCACCGCGACGTAGAGTGGGAAGTACGCATTCGGGAAATCGGGTCCGGCCAG
>JAJDAM010000074.1 GCA_029261905.1 Deltaproteobacteria bacterium | reverse complement strand
CGGGATCCCGGAAGGTCGGGCAGGGTCAGGACCTGACCCGCGTGGATGCGATTGCGACTTCGCAGATTGTTCAGCGCCACCAGGTCGCGCTCTTTGACATGGTAGCGGCGGGCAATTTTCGACAGCGTGTCTCCGCGCCGCACTTTGTGAAAGCGGTCCCGATGCTGCTGTGCGAAACGTTGCGAATCCGGAATCGACGCGATTGCAACCTGGACCGGGCCGGTCGCCGAGCCTCTCGGGATGCGGAGCTTGTATCCACGCGGGATGTACTTCGCGCCGTTCCACACCGAAGGGCGCAGCGATCGGTTGTGTTCGCGCAGCGTTTTCTCGTCGATCCCGAGGGCTGTTTCGATTGCGCGGGCGGTGTAGAAGTGATCCAACGCAATCGTGTCGTAGTCCACCGGCGAATCCGGATCGATCGGACCAAAGAACCGCTCGGCGTTGCGATCGACATCGAGGGCCGCGAGGAACTCCGCGTAGAAGTTGCGCGACGCGAACCCGAACGAACGAGACTTGTATTTCTTGACGATCACCGAGATGTCGGACGTTCCGAGCATGCGAACCGCACGCTTCATTCCGCCGAGACCGTGGTTGTATGCGGTGATCGCGAGCGGCCATGAACCGAGGACGTCGTAGTTCGATCGAAGCAGTCGTGCAGCGCCTTCGCTAGCGACGAACGGATCCATGCGTTCGTCGACGACACTGTCGACTCGCATGAACAATCGGCCCGTCGATCGCGTGAATTGCCACAAGCCAGCCGCACCGACGCTCGAGTAGGCGGCCGGATTGAAAGACGACTCCACGTGGGGGAGCGAAGCGAGTTCGGCCGGGACCCCGTGCTTGCGCAGCATGGCCATGATGTGATCGTGCCAGCGCCCCGCTCGATCCAGTCCGCCTCGGAATCGATCGGCCTGGCCGAGTTGGAAACGGATGTGCGATGCCGCGGTCCGCAACGTCGCGTTCGAGACGCCCTTCGGCCAAAGCGCCAGCACACGCGACTGCTCAGCGGTCAGCCCGGATCGCTTGCCTTTCGCAAGCGTGCGAAGAATTTTTTCATAGTGCTTTTTCGCACGGTCCGTCTTGCGTTCGCGCGAGCGATGACTGAGACCGTCGGGAATCCGGATCGCCTCGTAGACCACGTCGAGGTGGACCGAGTCGTGAATCAATCCGCCGCCCTGGTCGACCTCGGAATAGATCCGGGTCCAGAACCGGACTTGCGGTTCGATCCCGGCAGGTCTCGGGATCGGGTTCGCAGCCTTGACCTCACCGCCAAGGGTTCCGGCGGAGACGATCAGGAAGAGGCACAGGAGAAATCGAATGGCCCGCATGGTTGGAGCGTCGATCGGCACTTCGCGAGCAGAACTTTCGGTCACGTCGTTCAGCGTCGCCATCTCCAGCGGGACCCCGCGGGGTATCGAACGTTCGACCCCTCGCGACTCACTCCGCTCTCACCGGGCTCTACCCCCGGAACCTCACCCAAGTGTGACAATAGCGCGGGACCCTGGGTTTCAGCGCTTTCGATTTTTCTTTCGCGCCTTGCGCGCGTTCTTTCGCTTGCCCTTTTGCCGGGTCTTCGTACCGGCTGCCACGCGCTGAACTTTCTTGCCGCCACCCGGTGGACCGAGCAGTGCCGTGGGATCCATTCCGCCAGCGCCCGCGAATTGCCCCATGCCGGGGATCTTTCCCAGCAGCCCGCCGCCCTTGCCCATTTCGGCCATCATCGTCCGCATCTGGCCGAATCGATTCAGCAGATCCTTGACGTCCTTCGACCGGCGTCCGCTCCCTTTGGCGATTCGCGTCATCCGGCTCTTGTCGATCGTGTCCGGTTTCGCGCGCTCGCTGGGCGTCATCGATTGAATCAGTGCCTCGACGCGCCCCAGTTCTTTTTCGTCCACCTGGTCGGCGATCGAGCCGAACATCGGGAGCTTCGCGAACACTTCGCGAAGCGGGCCCATCTTCTGGATGGTACGCAGTTGCTTCAGCAGATCGTCGAGCCCGAAGTTGCCTTTGAGGAGCCGCTCGGCGTCCTCCTCGGCCTCCTGTTCGTCGACCACTTCCTCGAAATCTTTGACGAGGCCGACGATGTCGCCCATCCCGAGGATTCGCGATGCGAGGCCCTCGGGTCGGAACGCCTCGAGCCGATCGATGGCCTCACCGGTACCGAGAAACTTGATCGGGACTCCGGTGACGGCCTTGATCGCCAGCGCGGCGCCGCCGCGCGCGTCGCCATCGAGTTTGGTGAGGATCAGCCCATCGATATCGAGTTGTTCGCTGAACGATTGCGCAGTATTCACCGCGTCCCGGCCCATCAGCGCATCGCAGACCAGCAGCGTATTGGACGGCGAAGTCGCCTTGGTGATCGCAGCGAGTTCAGCCATCAACTCCGAATCGATCGCGAGTCGGCCGGCGGTGTCATAGATGATCGCGTCGAAACCTTCGCGCTTCGCGCGTTGCTTCGCGCCGGCGCAGATCGAGGCGGGTTGTTCGCCGTCGGCCCCGACATGCACTTCGACGTCGATTCGGGCGGCGAGCTGTTGCAGCTGCAAGATGGCCGCGGGCCGGTAGATGTCGGCTGCGACCAGCAGCGGCCGTCGGTTCTGCTTTTGCAGATGCGCTGCCAGCTTGGCCGCAATGGTGGTCTTGCCGACACCCTGAAGACCCACCAGCATCAGAGAGGTGACACCGCCCGTCTGAGCCAGCGACGTCTCGACCGGCCCCATCAGCGAGACCAGTTCCTCCTCGCAGATCTTGATGAAGTGCTGGCCGGGTGTAACGCGG
>JAJDAM010000073.1 GCA_029261905.1 Deltaproteobacteria bacterium | reverse complement strand
AGAGTCTTCCCCTGCAGGTAGCGCGCGTAGATCCCTTCGGAGATCACTGCCAGCTTGTAGAGCGCGAGTACCTGGTAGAAGTCGACGCCGCTCGCATCGCGGCCGCTGCGCTGCGCGTAGGCTTCGACGAGTTCCGCGCGGCTCGCGAAGCCGGGCAACGCAGTCGGGCCCGAAAGACTCGCGTCGCCAGGGTCGCCTGCCTCGGTCCAGTAGATCAGCGTGTAGCCCAGATCGGCCAGCGGGTCGCCGAGCGTCGCCATCTCCCAATCGAAGACCGCGACCACACGTTCAGGTTGGTTCGGGTCGAGCGCCATGTTTCCGAGTCGGTAGTCACCGTGGACGATCGTCGGGGGCGGCGATACCGGAAGCGCTGCGCGCAGGCGGCGGATCAGTTCATCGATGTCCGGCAGTTCGTCCGTCTTCGAACGTTCCCACTGTTGTGACCATCGGCGCACCTGGCGCTCGAGGTAGCCGTCCGGTCGCCCGAAATCAGCGAGGCCGACCGATTCGTAGTCGATCGCGTGCAATGCAACCAACGTGTCGACCAACGCCATGGAAATACCGCGGCGCTCGTCGAGAGTCGTGGCGAATCCGTCGGGCAGCGCGGAGTCGAGGATGACGCCTTCTTTGTACTCCATCACATAGAAGGGCGCGCCGTTGACCGCCTCATCCTCACACAAGGCGAAGGTGCGCGCGGTAGGCACGTCGGTCTCTGCCAACGCGCTGATGACACGGTATTCGCGCGACATGTCGTGAGCTGTCGGGAGCACGTGGCCCAGGGGCGGCCGCCGCAACACCCAATCGCGCCCCCCGCCGCGAACGCGGTAGGTGAGATTCGAGCGTCCGCCGCTGAGCAGCTCGAAGGTCAGTTCGCACTGCCCCCCGTCGACGTGATCCGCAAAGAAACGCCCGACATTTTTGGCGTGAATACCCTCGATCACGTGGTTCTCCCATTCGGCATCCGCTGAAGTTCGACACTCGCAATTTCCATTCCCACTAAAGTACACCGGAGTCGCGACCGATGAGACGGCGGGGTCGTTCCGTACGGGCCGGATTTGGCGTCAAGCGATATCGCCGTTTGGCCGATGGGGCAGGCGAGGGAAGCCGTGCCGTGTCGGGAAACGCGAGGCCCACCATTCGTAACGCCAGCCGTGTACTGAAAAGAGTGATCTTGTCGATCGTGCGCGCCCCGGCGCGCAGTTTATCGTCGAAAATCGTCTCTTTCGTGTTTCTCACTGCGCTGGTCGCTTCACTCGCCGTGACGTGGGTCTCGGCTCAATCGATCCGGACCTTTCTGCGCGAAAAGACAGATCAGCGAATTCCGATCGTACTCGGAAGCGTGAACGAACACCTGCAGCTGTGGTACGACCAGCGTGAACTCGACGTGCGAACCTTTGCGTCCAGCTCGATTCTGCGCACCAACGTCGATCAGGCGGCCGGCAGAGAACGCTCATTCGTCGAAGCCGAACAATTCCTCACATACGTGTTGAAGCGCTTCGATCAATACAGAACGCTTTTCGTGTTGGATGCCGACAGTACCGAGCCGTTGGTCTGGGCCGGCGAGGAACTCGATTTACCCGACACGGTTCGCTCGGAACTCCGCTCTATCGTCGATGCGCAAATCAGTGCGGCATTCGGCTTGAACGGGGTCCGCTATCAGGTCGTGTCTGCGCCGATCGTAGACGATTCGAATCGGCAACTCGCTTCGCTGAACTCCGTCATCGATCTGGCCGTTGCGCGGGCCGAGCTTCGACATGACGGTCTCAGTCGGAGAGGTGCGTTGTATGCGGTATCGGACGAGGGCATCGTATTGATGCAAACCGGTTCCGCGCGGTCCCGTGCCAGCTACTCCCGGCCCGCCCCGCTTCGAGGGACGTTGCCGGCCGTCGAAGTATATGAGCTGGCCGATGGGCAAAGCGTCATCGGGAGCTCGGTGCGATTCGACCGCTTCAATTGGACGATTGCCGTCGAAGAACCCGCCGCGCAGTTGTTCGGGCCGGCTGTCGAGATCGTTCGCAAGGTCGTGGTCGTGAACGTCGGGATCGTCTTGCTGTGTTCGGCGATCGCGTTTCAGATTACGCGTTCGGTGGTTCGTCCGATTCAGGGTCTCAGCGAGGCGGCCGTACGAGTCGCGGACGGAGAGCCCGACGTGGTGTTCCCGGAAAACGGAAACGATGAGATCGGCGTGCTCGGCCGAGCGTTCAACGAGATGATCGAGCATCTGGGTCGCAACCAGATCGAACTCGAGAACAATCGAGTTCAGATCGAGGAGGCGAATCAAAAGCTCGTCAGCCGAAATCAGGAACTGCAGCGCATCAACGAGGTGTTCCATCAGCTTTCGATTACCGACGAGTTGACCAAGCTGCACAATCACCGCTTCTTTCAGGACCACCTGCCGCGGGAGATGAGTCGAGCCACCCGGACCGGTGAGCCGCTGTGCCTGATCCTGATCGATATCGACGATTTCAAGCGATTGAACGACGAACACGGACACTCCGTGGGTGACGCGGTACTGAAGAAGACAGCCGACGTGATGAACGGTGTCGTCCGCGAAATGGACCTGCTGGCGCGCTATGGCGGTGAGGAGTTCGCGCTGCTCGCAAGCCAGGCCACGTTGGACGGCGCCACCGCGCTGGCCGAGAAGCTTCGGATGGCCGTGTCCCAAGCGCGTTTTCCCGTCGTCACGCTCGAGGGGATCAGCGAGCTGTCGATCACGGTATCGATCGGTGTTGCGGCGTTCGATGGCGACCAGAAGGCGCTATTCAACGATGCCGATCGGGCGCTGTATCGGGCGAAGGACCAGGGCAAGGATTGCGTCGTCGCCGAGGCACCGCGCAACGCCGGGCTTTCCTAGGCGAGAGTTCGAGCTACTGCAGCAACGTGGCGTGTACCCAGCCGACCTGGCCCGACAGGGTCCGAACCAGCCACCACGAGTCCTGGTGTCGCTCGGTCAGAACGGGCGTCTGGTGTGTCAGCACGCCCATGATCTTGTGCTCCGTCGATGGGCCCGATCGCAGGTTGACGCGCTGCGCCCGAATGAACCGGGTGCCCTGGTTCGCGGCGACGAGCTCGGCCTCGGCGTTCAGTTTGTCAGCGATTCGGTGAGCTCGAGATGCGAAGAACACCGCGGTGCCGAGATGGTCTGCCAGCAGCTGCCTTTCCGCTTCGTCGAGCTTCGAGAGCGCATCGGCTACTTCGGTCGCTCGCCAGGGAACATTGCGCGCGGCGCGCTCGACCGAGATGCGCGACTCAGCCAGCATCGAGACGGCGTCCGCTCGGCTCTGGTGGCTGCGCATGCCTGACTCGATGGTGATCATTGCGGTCTCGGCCTGCCGGAGATCGGCCTCCAGGCGTTTCGCCTCGGATTCGAAATAGGACGACTGCTGCTCGGATGCGCGCCGAAAGATCGAATCTTCGCACGGTACTGGACTGACCGGTGCCGGTGGAGCCTCGGGCGGCGGTGCGAGCGCCGCGCATGCCGACATGGAGATCGCGAGCCATCCGATTGCCGCAATCCGGCCGGCGTTGCTCGAAGGACTTGCTGCATACCCGTGAGTCAGCGGACGATCCATCGCTGCATCTATCGACCATTCCAGGGATCGGCTGAATCCGATCGCTCCAATCATCGCCCGATGCTTCGCCCCGCGGCAGATCGGTGCTGGGGTCGAATTTCGGGTATTTTGTTTGTCCGCGGAACCCGGGGCCGCGACGCTGGGATCGGGCCGGGCCTCGAGTAGCGCTTGGAGGACTTTCGAATGAAGATCTCGATCACGTACTGCGCCGTCTGAAACTACCTTCCTCGGGCCACCAGTTTGGCGGCCGCGATCAAGCGCGAGAACGGCACCGATGCAGAGTTGATTCCCGGTGGCGGCGGCGTGTTCGATGTGGTCGCCGATGATCAGGTCATCTTCTCGAAACACGACGAAGGTCGCTTTCCGGAAGAAGACGAGGTGTGCGCGACATTGGGTCGCGGCTGATCGTCGGCGTCTCGGCCTGTCAGGCTTCCGGCTTGGCGGCCATCCATCCCTGCAACAGTTCGACCAGCTTGTCGGGCTCGTTGTGGGTGGGATGTGTTGCGACGTGCTCCGTCAGGTACCCGAGTGCGCGCCCGACGTTCGGCCCGGGACCACATCCCAGCTGGTCCATCACTTGTTGCCCGTTCAGCGCGAGGCGCGTGCGTGGCGCCCGCGAGTTCTCCTCTCGCAGCTCCGTGAGTGCACGAGCGAGGCGCTCCAATTTGTCGACTGCATCGCCGGAGCCCTGTCCCTCGACGCGGAGTTCCGTGCGACGCAGCACGACCGCGGCATTCAGATCGCGCGCGCTCTCCCGGCGAGCCAGACGCGCAACAGCAGCCGGCTTCTGTGGTTCGGCTCGCATTTCGATCGGGTGCAATTGCAGCAGATTCTCGACCCGATCGACGATCGGCCGCGAGAACCGCAGTCGCTGTAGCGCACGGCGGGCTCGCGCCCCGATCAGCCATGCGCTCAGGCGCAGGGCGAGTTCGCAAGGCAACAGTTCGATGAGCAGGCCCGCGTTGGTTCGCACGTTGGGCGCCAGCCTGCCGGCGATTCCGGCTCGCTCGAACAGCGGCCAGGCTTGACCGACTCCCGGCGCCATGATCGTCGCCACGAGTTCTTCTCGTACTCGAATCCGCGGGATGGATTCCAAACCCGACGGGGTATCGGCGAGCGCAAATTCCAGTTCCGGGTCCAGCTTCAATCCTCGCGTTGCGACCAGTCGGATTGCCCGCAGTCCGCGCAGCGGGTCTTCGCTGAGCCGATCGGCTGCCGATCGAACCGCACGCAGGCGTCCCGCGGCCAGATCGGCCAGCCCGTCGAATGGGTCCAGGAGCGCGTCCTCGCGCGCATCGTACGCGATCGCATGGATCGTGAAATCGAAGTGGGAGAGTTCGTCGAGGATCGACCCGTTCGGTCGTAGCGGGGTGGCGTCGACCGGGCCCGCAGGGCTTGGGATCATCACGGTTCCGCGCGAATCAGCGATCGGGACAGCACTCGCGAAGAGCGCCGTCAGTTGTGCCTGGGTGGCGTCGGTCAACAGTGCGAATGAAACCGGGCGCTCGCCCTCGATCAGCCGAATCAGGCTCGGGCCGACCCAATACGCGGTGTGGCCGATCTCGGTCAACGCTTCCGAAATCGGGAGCAGCGCACCCGGAAACACGAAATGCTCGCGAGCGTGAACGGCAGTATCGGGATGAGATCGGTCGACCATGCCCCGATTGTAACGGGCACATCGGCCGCTGGGATCCGCTGCGGTACCTTGTCGCGTATTCGCTGAAATCGGGTAGGGAGGTAGGCAGCAATGGCGACAAGGCGCGGCACGGAGATCGAGGTTCGCTGTGGAGACTCGGTCGTTTCGGCATACGTCGCTATTCCGCATTCGGGAACCGGCCCAGGCATCCTCGTCGTTCACGATGAATGGGGACTCAACGATTTCGCTCGGGACATGTGCGATCGGTTGGCGCGCGCCGATTTTGTTGCGCTCGGTCCTGACCTGCTGAACGGACGCCGCGCGAGCGATGCGGCCTCAGCAGGTCAGCAAGCGAGTGAAATCGATATTGAACAGGGGCTCGCGATTCTCGATGCCTCGGTCATCGAGTTGTTCAATCAGCACGCTACCGACGGAAAAAGCGTCGGTGCGTTGGGGTTCGGGATGGGTGGCCAATTGGCATTGGGGCTCGCCGGCCGAAATTCTCGTGTGGGGGCTGTCGCGGATTTCTACGGACAGCATTCGGGTGTAGAGCCCGACTTCGCCGCGTTCGAGGCGCCCGTGCTCGCGGTCTTCTGCGCGGATTCTGCAGAGTCCGCCGCGGATCGGCTCGAAGCGACGTTGGACGCTGCCGGAGTTCGTCACAGCATCCAGACACGCAGCGATGCACGTGCCGGATTCATGGATGACTCGCGACTCGACGTCCACAACGCAGTCGCGGAGTTCGAGAGTTGGGACGCGCTGCTGGCGTTCTTTCGAGCGGAGTTGCCTTGAACAAGCAGTCTCACCTGGCGCTGGCTCCCCAACCGCAGCGAAAGGAAGCGGGCGGGTCGGTTCGGCATTCGATCGCCGAGTTGCTCGAAGAAATCGAGCAACGCAACGCCCAATTACCGACTCGGCTCAACGAATACGGCTTCGACCCGTTCGGTTTCGACCCCAATTACGCGCGGCCGCTGATCGCGACGATGGTGCTCGCCTATCGGCACTGGTTCCGAGTGGAGACGTCAGGAGTCGAGAACGTTCCCGAGGGCCGGGTTCTGCTGATCGCGAACCACGCGGGCAACACGTTCGCTTGGGACGGCGCCATGTTGGGGATGGCGCTCTATCTGGAATCCAATCCGCCGCGGATGCCGCGCGGGATGGGGGAATTCTACCTGCCGACGATTCCGTTTTTCGGGACCTTCATGCACCGCGTGGGATCGGTCGTCGGCACACCGGAGAACTGCGGTCAGCTGCTCGAGGAAGAGGAGGCGATCATGGTCTTCCCGGAAGGTTCGCGTGGTTTCATCAAGACGTATGACAAGCGCTACCAGCTGCAGCGTTTCGGCCTGGGCTTCATGCGTCTGGCGCTGGAAACCGGCACGCCGATCGTGCCGATCGGGATCGTCGGCGGCGAGGAGCAATCGCCCGGCATCGCCAACGTCCCGCTGCTGGGTCGCCTGGTC
>JAJDAM010000072.1 GCA_029261905.1 Deltaproteobacteria bacterium | reverse complement strand
GGATTCAGTCCAGAAGTTGATTCGGTAATCGATGCTTCCGTGTGGGGGCTGCCCTATAGTCGGCAGCCTTCATTGACCGGTTTCGCGTCACGTCCCCCTAGATCCGTATCAGTTGGAGTCGACATTTGATCGTCGGAGTTCCGAAGGAAACGACCCCTGGCGAACGCCGGGTGGCCTTGGTCCCGGATGCAATGAAGGTGCTGTCCGATCTCGGTGTCGAACTGGTGGTCGAAAACGGTGCTGGCGTCGAGGCCGGCTTCGACGATGCGGCCTACGAGGCCGCGGGCGCCAAGCTCGAGAGCGACGCGAAGGCACTCCTGGGTCGCGCCGATCTCGTGGTCAAAGTTCAACCGCCCGGGGTTTTGGCGGACGGCACGCACGAGATCGATGCGCTGCGCAATGGGGCAGCGTTCATCGGCTTCCTGAAGCCGCTCGATCTGCCCGACGTCGCGCGCCGCTTTGCAGCCGCCAATGTCACCGCTTTCTCGATGGAGCTGATGCCGCGTATTTCTCGCGCGCAGTCGATGGATGCTCTGTCGGCGATGAGCACGATTGCCGGCTATCGCGCGGTGCTGCTCGCCGCTGAGGCATTGCCGAAGATCTTCCCCATGTTGGTGACCGCAGCGGGGACGATCTCTCCCGCGCGCGTGTTGATCATCGGCGCCGGTGTCGCCGGACTACAGGCCATTGCGACCGCTCGCCGGCTT
Organism: Deltaproteobacteria bacterium; assembly: GCA_029261905.1. Classification (GTDB taxonomy): domain Bacteria; phylum Myxococcota_A; class UBA9160; order UBA9160; family SMWR01; genus JAJDAM01. The sequence goes on along the minus strand of JAJDAM010000072.1, from coordinate 4,307 downwards.
GGAGCCGTCGTCGAGGCCTATGACACGCGACCGGCCGTCAAAGAACAAGTCGAAAGTCTCGGCGCACGCTTCGTCGAACTCGATCTCGATGCCGGCGATGCCCAAGACGCGGGCGGCTACGCAAAGGCCCAATCCGAAGATTTCTACCAGCGACAGCAGGAAGAACTGGCCAAGCGCATGGCGGGGTCGGATGTCGTGATCACCACGGCGCTGGTTCCCGGCCAGCCGGCACCGATCCTGATCAACGAAGCAGCCGTGATCGGGATGAAACCCGGCTCGGTGATCGTCGACCTCGCAGCGGAAAAAGGCGGCAACTGCGCGTGCACCGAACCCGGTCGCGATGTGGTGGTACACGGCGTGACGATCATCGGTCGCACCAACCTGCCGAGCGAGATTCCGGCGAACGCCAGCCAAATGTACACGAAAAACGTCGTGACCTTTCTGAAACATCTCGCGCCAGAAGGCGAGCTCGTGCTCGACCTCGAAGACGAGATCACCAGCGGCGCGATGCTGACGCATGCCGGTGAGATCACCAACTATGCGGCACGTGCGCTCGCAGTAGAAGGAGCTGAAAACTGATGCTCGATGATCCGGCAGTCGCACTGACGATCTTCACCCTGTCGATCTTCGTCGGGTTCGAAGTGATCGCGAAGGTTCCACCGTTACTCCATACGCCTTTGATGTCGGGATCCAACGCGATATCCGGCATTACGATCGTCGGCGCGATTCTGTCCGCCGGCCACGAGGACCGGACGATCTCGACCGTGTTGGGCTTCGTCGCGATCGTGTTTGCAACCATCAACGTCGTGGGCGGTTTCCTGGTGACCAACCGGATGCTCGAGATGTTCCAGCCCAAGAAGCGCTCGTGAATACCCAGCTCATCCAGCTCGCATATCTGGTGGCCGCGGTTCTATTGATCCTCGGCATGCGCGGCTTGTCGTCCGCGAAGACGGCTCCGCGCGGCAACCTCATTGCTTCGATCGGCATGCTGATCGCGATCGTAGCCACGCTGTTGATGAACAAGGTCGTCGACTACACGGTGGTCTTTGCCGGCATCGTCGTTGGCTCCGGGATCGGCGTGGTGCTCGCGCGGCGCATCGAGATGACTGCGATGCCGCAGATGGTCGCGCTGCTCAACGGGTTCGGCGGTGGAGCGTCGGCGTTGGTCGCGACTGCCGAGTATCTGACTTACGACCGAACTGGCGTGACGCCGGAAGGTGTCGTTCCGTACGCGATCGTCGCAGGCCTGCTGATCGGTGCGGTGACGTTTACCGGCAGCATCATCGCGTTCGCGAAGCTGCAGGAGCTGATGCGCGGCGCGGCGATCACCTACCCGGGCCAGAACTTCGTCAACGCATTGATCGCACTCTCGGTGCTGGTGCTCGCTGGTATGGTCGTCGCCGGTATTCAGGGACTCGTACCGTTCTGGGCGCTGGCCGCCGTGTCGCTGCTGCTCGGTGTGTTGCTGGTGATTCCGATCGGCGGCGCGGACATGCCGGTCGTGATTTCGTTGCTGAATTCTTATTCCGGCCTGGCCGCGTGCGCGACCGGTTTCGTACTCGGTAACAGTGGCCTCGTGATCAGTGGTTCGCTGGTCGGCGCATCGGGTCTCATCCTGACCAAGATCATGTGCGATGCGATGAATCGCTCGATCACCAACGTGCTGTTCGGTGCCTTTGGTGCCGCTCCCGAGGCGGGCGGCGCCACGGGGGACGGCGAGTCGCAGGGGACGGCCAAGGGCTACACGCCCGAGGACGCAGCCGTGATTTTTGCAAATGCCCGCTCGGTGATCATCGTGCCGGGCTACGGCATGGCGGTCGCTCAAGCACAGCACGCAGTACGTGAGCTGGGCGACCTGCTGGAATCCAACGGAATCGGCGTCAAGTACGCGATTCACCCGGTCGCGGGTCGAATGCCGGGCCACATGAACGTACTGCTCGCCGAGGCCGATGTACCGTACGAGAACCTCATCGAGATGGACGAGATCAATCCGGAATTTCCCGAAACGGATGTGGCATTGATCATCGGCGCCAACGACGTCGTCAATCCGCAGGCGCGCACCGAGAAGGGCAGTCCGATCTATGGGATGCCGATTCTCGACGCGGATCGCGCTCAGCACGTGTTCGTCATCAAGCGCAGCATGAACCCGGGGTTCGCCGGAATTCAGAACCCGCTGTTCTTCAACGACAACACGATGATGATCTTCGGGGATGCGAAGAAGGTCGTTCTGTCGATCGTCGAAGCGGTTCGCGCGTTCAACTAGAAGCCTGACCCAAGAGGGTCGAGTTTCAGAGCGCCTGCTACTCGTCGAGAATCCGGTTCACGCGGTCCTCGCCGGCCTGCATCGAGCGGCGCGCATTGTCCCCGACACGCTGGGGCGTGCTGCGTAGATCCTGCACGGGGTGATCCGATGAGAACAGGCCTCCGAAGGCACCCTCGGTGCCGTGGGTCGATATCTCGGCGCCCACCCAGAAGGCGGCTACCAGCAGAACGATCCCTACGAGCTTGCCCATCGCGAATACCCCGAATAGCGTTTTCCCACTATCGGAATGGCGGAGCTCCAGCGTGACCTCGAGCCGCGAGCTCCAGTGCCAGCGGAATCCCGCATCGCTCTCCGGACGACCTCTGCGATCTGACGGCGATATCCCACGCGGCGCGCGGATCGCCATTTTCGCGAACGAGACGCTGCCTGCGCGGTGAGCTGGATATAATCGCGTGCATGCAGACCGCGGATGTCGAACTCGGCTATCTCGCAAATCCGGAAGCAGAGGGCTCCATCCCGGGCGTCGTGATGATCCACGATGTCTGGGGTCTGACGGACCACACACGCGACCTCGCTCGCCGCCTGGCGAGCGAAGGTTTCGCGGTCCTCGCACTCGACCTGTACCGGCGCCTCGATGAAGTGAAGATCGAAAATCCTGGCGCTTGGATGCGCGGATTGTCCGACCCGCAGGTTCTTCGAGACGCGCAGGCAGGGGTGGACTTCCTCGCCGCCCATTCGGCGACGAGCGGTCGCCGCGTCGGCATCACGGGGTTTTGCATGGGGGGCATGTACGCGTTGTTGGCGGGTTGCTCATGCACTGGGATCTCCGCGAGCGTGCCCTTCTACGGACTGCTCTCTCACGAGCACGGTCTTCTGTACGACGAGCGCGGACTGGATCCGGCCCTGAAGCCGCGCGAGCCTCTCGAAGCTGCCCGCGATCTCGGTTGTCCGACGTTGGCGTTTTTCGGAAAGGACGACGAGTTCATTCCGATCGCCGACATCGAACAGTTGCGAATCAACATGGCGGCATCGGGCCAACCGGGCGAGGCCATCGTATATCCGCAGGCGGGCCACGCGTTCATGAACGACACCCGGGCTGACGCCTTTCGCCCGGCCGCCGCCGCCGACGCGTGGGCGAAGATGGTCGAGTTCCTGCGAGCCCGACTTCTCTACTGAATGCTGTGATCAGATCCGACCACGCGTAGCGGCGCGATCGGACGCATCAGCACGAGCGCGAGCGTTCGGTTGCGTGTCCCGAACCGTGTGATCGAGCACTCGAGTGGTATCGCGGTGCCGGAGCGATCCTGCAGTTGGGTTTCGAATCGGCGTGCTTCTGCGCCCTCGGTCATCGCTTCGAGTTCCGTCCACCAGGCTTCGTGCAGGTTCGGCGGAACAAAGCGGATCGCCTCGACTCCGAGCAGCGCATCGCGATCGATGCCGAGCATCGCGCCGGCCGCGGGGTTCGCATCCGCAATGAGACCGGTATCGGCGTCGACTGCCAGAAAACCATCGGCGACGCGATCGATCGCGGCGGTCACGGCCCGCCGGGCTGCGCGCGGTGTTCCACTCGCACGGCGGGCACCGGAGGTCGTTCGGAGCGACGCACGAAAACGCACGATCAACGGCGCGAGCGCTTCGCGGACACCCGCGGACTGGTCGCCGGCGATTTCTGCTGCGGCGTCGGACCAGGCCGCCAGCAGCGCATTGACTCGGCGTTCTTGAACGCGAATCCCCTCGAGTGCGGGATCCGCTTGAACGCCGCGCCGCAGCGATGCCGCTGCAAAGGACCGGAATCGTCGAAGCACTTCGGACTCGACGGCAGCCGGACCCGGCGCCGCGGGGCCCAAACGCGCATCCATCAAAGACTGGATTTCCAAACGTTTGAAAACCAGCCAACTCGCAAGCTGAGCATTGCCCGACACGGACGGATAATAGCCCGGATGGTTATACGCTTACAGGGATCGGGGCCCGTGATTCCCGAATCCGAATCCCACAGCGAAAGATCTGACGTCTCAATGCCTCGCGCCGCTGTGCCGATGGAACC
>JAJDAM010000071.1 GCA_029261905.1 Deltaproteobacteria bacterium | reverse complement strand
GGAGGGATGCAGCGCCTGCCAGTCGGCCAGGGTAAGAAGAGGTTTTCCCTTCGCGCTAGTGAAGCCGCCGTCCTCGATGGGGCCGCCCTTCTCGCGGGATGAGGGAGTTACCGCGAGATTCGCCGCCGCAGCATCCACCTGTACGGTCTCACCGGATCCTCCCAGGCCGTTGGTGAGGTACTTCTGGTTGGCCGCCTGGATCTTCCGATACCAGTGCGGCGAATCGGTGACCCGATGTCCTTCCTCCTTGAGAATCGGGTGGCCGGATGACCGAGCGAGGCTTCGAAGCTCAGATAGCCTCGGCAGGTGGGTCCCATCGCGACGCTCCGGAACATCGCGTGCCGAAGGGTAGAGGCGAACGGCTACCGAGTCCGATTGGGACGTCACGAGCACATACGACGAGGGCTCGATCGACGGCAGATGCATTAGCTCATAACCGTGCTTCATCACTCCTCCTGTCCGGCGGGGTCGAGGACTTGGCTACAAGGGTGTCGCACCGGGAGCAGACACGAGTAGACGTTCGGAGACGACTATGGCGTCTCGAGTTGTTTCGACTTCTTAAGGTATATACCGGTGGGCGCAGGAAAAGTTCATCGAAATCCGCCAAAACTGCGCACCAAGCAGCGGGGCAACATCGCGCTGACGGTGCCGTGTCGCAGAACGATCCGGTACTCGGCCGCCCCAGTCACGCTCGCTTCATACTGTCATATCTAGACGGAGGCATCGGGAAGCTGCATCGAAACTGGATGGCCTCCTGCGACCGAATCTGGCGAAGGTCGCCGCCGGCTAACCGAGTAGCGGTTCAGAAAACCAGCGACCCCGTTCTAGATGTGTCGAAAACGCCCCGCAAGGACTTCCCAGCACTTTGGATCGGTGGACTTTATTCCTCATTGATTAGGGTCGCACCGTGGTGTAGAGCAAGAAAACACTATGGCAGTGTCATGTTTTCAATGAGGTGTTCCGTAGGCGAAAAAGAGGCGAACGACCGGATGCGTCGTACCCATAGGGATCATCATCGATGGATGTGAATCCCAATCAGCGTTCGATAGCTGGGCAGAGGATAGCTACATGGCGCTGACTGTCGGAGAGGTCGAGAAGCTCGACGAGAAGATTCGAGACAGTGGCCAGTTAGCCTTGAAATCGCTGGACAAGTTTCTCGCCGACATCAATACATGGTTCGATTTCCAAGTAAGTCAATCCAGGGTTCTGGGCCGCCAGTCGTTCGCTTATCTCCGCGAGGAAATTCGCACACCTCGTGATCGAGTGACACTCGTGACAGCTGTCGGGACACTCGAACTTGTCAGAGAATATTCCGAATCATCACCGGACCGGGCTCGATTTGTGGCGCGGTTCGGAATCCGGCGATTGGCCGCGATGACGAAACGGCCTTTGCGATGGGCAGAGGTTTCCATTCCGGAATCTGACTCGTCTGAAGCACGGCAGCTCTTCGAGCTTGAGCTCGGAGGTTCGTCAGTTGCCGACGAGCATTTGGTTTCACAGGCGCTGTCATTCGCGGAGGAACACGAATCTTCGTTCGATATGTTCGGCCGATTCGCGCAAGATTTGGAACTCCTCGCCGATGTCCTTTCTGATCCCGATGCTTCGTCGGCGAATCAAGAAACGGCGCGCGCAGCACTCGCATATTTCGTCGAAGTTGATGATGCCATCCCGGATGACCTCGGGCCAGTTGGATTGCTAGATGACGCCATCGTCGCACGAACAGCAATCGAGGAGATCAAGCCAGGCCGGTCGGTACTTTCGCAGTTTCTGGACAAGACGATCGAAGACTGGCCATTCCTTCTGAATCTCGCGCTGGACGATTCGGGTGAAGAACATCCTTTCAGCGAGTTCGCCATCGTGAATGCAGCACTCCTGTTGTCAGGCACCAACAGGGATTCCGACCTGGGCGGGACAATGGTCGTCGGACCCGACCCTGGTCCGCTCTCGTTCGTCGCCGGATTCGTAAGGGCACTCGGCGAAGTACGAAAGCTCGTACAGTCTGCGGACGCCGTTGTCTACGAAAGCGGGGAACGCCTCTCATCAAGGGAGCCAGGCCAATCGGAAGTCGAGTTCGTAGGTTATGGAACGTTGGACGGGACCAACTGGGTCGAATCGGCTCCGGAATCGGCGACCCATTTCAAGGTTCGACTCCCTGGAAAGCGGGGAGGCAGCCCAGTCGAGCGAATGAACGACATCGCCAACCTCGCTTCTCTTCGACGTTCTGGCCGCAGATCTGGCCGGTTGCGATCGGGTCACGTCCGATTGGATCGAGGGTCGACCCGGCTTGGCGCGCTCGAACAACTGTTCGGCGTGACCGATCCTATCCAGCTACCGGCCGATCGGGCTTGTGTAATTGTCGTTGCTCCCATTGGTTCATGCGAATCTCTTGCTCGTTCGCTGACGCTGGGTGGAGTGCCACTGTGCGAGATCCTTCCAATGGCATCTGCGCGAGTCCAAGACGATCAGATGGAAGTGAGAACATGGACGAATCGCGGACCTGGCGGTGAACCTATGTTGCTGGTCGTACGGTCCTTCCCAGAGGCCGTCGAGATTGCAGAGTCTGCCGAGTCGCCTCCAGTAGCGGTCGTTGGCGAATGTCGACGAGAGGGCGCAGATGCGGGGCCGCTCGGGCGACTGGCGAGCGGCGGTATCCAGGTGTTGGCGTTCTCGCGAGAAGGAGACCAGGAGACAGAGGAAGCAATGTCGGGCGAGAGGTTCGATTTCTGGAGTTGGGACGCCGAGTGGTTGTCGAACCTGCGTTGGCCCGAGCCGCCCAACGATGATTCTCGTCACGCCCTTGCTACATACGAGGAGCGAGTGCGACGTTGCTCGACCGCTCGAATCAACGTGGTGTCGGTCGACGACCCCGCAATCGATCGAGCCTATGCGGCACTGAGCGACCTCGGCCGCCATTCGAAGGGCAAAGACGACGAGCTACTTGCAATGACCGCATCTGCCGGCTTCATCACACTTCTTCGCGTGCTCGGATGCCTCTCGGAAGATCTGGATGAAGCAAAGGTCGCATTGCGAGATTTCCGGGTGAATGCGGAATCTGGCAAGAGGTTCTGGCGAGAAGATGAGGTCGAGGCAATTGAACTGGCATTGAGCCACCTCGACACGGCGATCAAGTCACTCGAAGCAAGAAACACCAAGCGAGAGGCAATCCTGACCTGGGGCACCCGAAACCGAGATGGCGTGGTCATCGCTCGCGGGGGGAAGAAGAACCTCCAGGCAAGGACACCGGAATCGAGTCACCTGCGCTGGATGACGAGTTCGGGGCGCATCGACATGGGAGAACCGGTCCTGATTCCTGCTTGGATACGGAAGACGACGATGGAACGACTGCTGGTCCCGCCCGTCTCATCGGCGGTCACTCTGTGTCTCTACGGACCCGAACGCGAATGGTACGACGCCATGCGCTCCCGACGCCAACGCGCCCGGCAGCGCGTCCGAAAGTTGGTTGCTCGCAGGCCCTCCATTCCGCTTTCGGGTTCGCATGGCGCATCGAGTGAGCCGATCATCGAAGAGCCCACCATCGACGTTCCGGATGTCGACATGGTCGTCGACCGAGGTCGGCGCGCACATGTACTTCGATCCATAGAATCGCCGGAAACTGAACTCGCCGACGCGCGCTTGGTGTTCTTCGTGGGCGGCCACTGGGCGGCCTTTGCACCGAAGCGCCGGGTTAATCGAGTGTCGCACCCCTCTCCATCGATTAGTTCAGGAGACGAAGAAGCCGAACTGGATCAGGTGGAAGTCGGCGCATTGAAACAAGGGGATCAGATTCTAATGGTCCGAGGCTCTGATCGCGATGTGTTGCGGCACGCCGCCGATGCCGAACTCGAGCCAGGGATGAGACACCAGAGCGCTGAGTGGAAGCGCGCTCTCGAGCGCTTCGCCCTCGCCGGAAACTCTCCTCGGGTGCTTCATAGGGCGCTGGCAGAGGAGGGGTGCAAGCGTACGCTTCAGACCATCCGTCTCTGGCTGCACGACGACACCTTGATCGGTCCAATGGATCGGTCGGGCGACGTACTCGACGCGATTTGCCGAATCACACGCGATCCGGAGCTCGAGCAGAATCTCACTGCGTGCAAGGAAGCAATCGTCACGGTTCGACGAAAACACCTGGAAGTCGCCCATCGCCTAGCTCGCCGGGTTCTCGAACGAGCCGCCGAATGGCTCGAAATCGATGCCCAGCCAGATGAACTCGTCGAGGTCGAGGAGCGGTTAGTGATCCTCTCCGTCGAATCGGTCGACCCAGAGACGGTAGAGGTTCCGAGAACCGTCTTGAATCGGCTGAAGGAAGTCGAATGACCCGGATGGTACC
>JAJDAM010000070.1 GCA_029261905.1 Deltaproteobacteria bacterium | reverse complement strand
AGGAGTTCGTAGATCGCGAGGACCCACGGCGACAACCCGAGTGCGACCACGATCGGTATTCCAATGATCGGACCTACGAAAATTTCCAACGGGTGAAATCGAACCGTCGTCGAGACGTCGAGTTCGGTATCGAGGTGGTGGACCCGATGAATCCGCCACAGCCACGGCACAGCGTGATTGAGCCAGTGGGTCACCGTGGAAATGAAACCGCGCGCGAGCAACGTCCCTACGACCAGCAGAACAGCCGGCACCGACCCTTGATGAAACAGCCCGATGCTCTCGGCTTGGGCCCAACTCGCCGCGGTGATGAACGAAACCGGTACCAGACCGAGCGCCAGCACGTTCAGCCCGGTCATCCCGATGTTCGCCGGCCAGCGCAGCCGGCGCTGCGCGACGCCCCGGCGCCGCGGGAATCGCACTTCGAGAAGCGCGAACAGGAACAGCGCACCGAAAAACAACGGCACCTGCAGGTCTCCCGCAACTTCCAAAATCCACTTCGAATCGTCCATCCTGATCTCCCAGCCGGGCGTGCAGATTGACAAGTATCCTTGTCAATATACGCCACTGATCAAATTTGACAAGCACTATTGTCAAATTAGACTTCGACCATGGCTGCGAAGAGCAAAGAGATCGAAACGGTGATCGACGAGGTCCGTCTGTTGTGGAATGCGCTGGTTCAGTACGGTGACCGGCTCCACGCGGACGAGCCCGTCACGATGGGAATGCGCGCCGTGCTCGAGTTTCTCAGCAAGAACGGTGCGATGACGGTGCCGAACATCGCTCGTGCACGACATGTCAGCCGGCAACTCATCCAGGGGTTCGTCAACGAATTGATCGCGGGCCAATTCGTGCGGGCGACGCCAAACCCCGAACACAAGCGCTCCCCGTTGATCGAACTCACAGCGAGCGGCTCGAGAAAGATCGGCAGCATGCGCCGCAAGGAAGGCAAGCTGCTGGGTGATACCGATCTCGACCTCAGCGAATCAGAACTCCGACAGCTGGCAAACGGACTGCGCGCCATTCGAACGGCTCTCGAAGACTGATCGCTGTACCTCGACCATCGAGAACCAACTCGAGAACGGACTCGAGCCGAGGGCCGGACTCTGGCACGGCTCGGATCGATTGTCTGGTTGTCGCCGGTCTAATCTTGTGACAGAGTCTATGTCATTATAATTGCATGCGCGATCCGATTCGCGTCGAGACGTCGGAACAGAGAAACAGAGGGAGCACGTGGGAATATGAAAATCCTGGCAATCGTCTTCATCCTGCTCGCGTCGGCAATGACCTGGCAACACCTCCGATACCTCTCTGAGCGGCGGACGAACGTGCAGGACCTTCAACCGATCCTCTACTCGTCGTCGTCGTTTCATGTCGCCACCTTCGTCGAATTTCCCGAAGGAGCAGACCTGGTCAAAGCGGTCGGCGAGCTTCGACGACAGATCGAGTCGGCGGGATCCGGTCGACTGGTCTATGCCGGGCAGGTGGCGTTCGCGATGCAGTCCAAGCAGATCGAGGAAGGCGCTTGGGATGCGGTGATCCTGATGCAATATCCCACGCGTCAGGACTACGAACAATCCGCGAACAGTGCGGGCCATCGCGGAGCACTGGCCGCCCTGCCCCGCGCCTACTCGCACGGAATGATCCGAAATCCGATCGCGAACCTGCTGATTCCTCAAGGGCTGTTGGCCGTTCGGCTCGTGAGCGCATTGAGAGGCCACTGGACCCCGGATCCGCTGACTCCGATGCCGCCGTCAGAATCCGAAGACCCCGAGAGATCCGCGTTGATCGAGGCACGCCGTGCAGATCTCCTGAGGCTTCGGCCCATCAACGACGACGCATTGGTCGTCTTCAACCTGATCAAGAACGGCAGTGCGGAACAGCAGTCGGCCGACAGGTCCTACGGCATGAAGATGATCGCCCGAATGGCGGCTGGGGCGCATGGCCCCATGCACATGGGCTCAGCGGTCACCGTCGAGGGGGACGCGGTCTTCGACACGGTGGCCATCGTCTACTACCCGGGTGTGAGTTACTTCGCGAAATTGATCGGCAGCCGCTTCTTCCAGGGGATCATCGGAGACAAACAACTCGGCGACACGCTCTCGGTGCCGACCGTCCCCATTCTTTCATTGCTCTAGCGGCTCGACTTCCGGTTCTTCGCAGAAAGCCACTCGGAAATTCGCTCGCGGTTTGAAAGTGCAGTATGGGTACTTGTGCCGGTTCGAACACGGTGACAACCCACAGGAGCCCCCGATGTCAGCCAACACCGCATTGATCGAAGCGTTCTGTCAGGCCTGGTCGCGGCTCGATCCCGCCGAACTCGCAAGCTATTTCACCGACGATGGCGTCTATCACAACATGCCGGCCGGTCCGGTTCAGGGACGCGAGAACATCGAGAACTTCATTCGCGGTTTCGCAGGCAGCTGGACCCAGACCGTTTGGGAGATCTTGAACATCGCGGAGACCGGCGACGTCGTGATCGCGGAGCGGCTCGATCGCACGCAGGCCGGCGACAAGTCCGTCGATCTGCCCTGCACGGGCGTGTTCACGATCCGAGACGGGAAGATCGCCAACTGGCGTGACTACTTCGACATCGGGACCTACTCGCGCGCGATGCAGTGAGAGAATCCCCGAGTCATTCCGCTAGCCGTATGCTCGCGCGAATGGATGCGGCTCAGCGGCCCCGTCGCGCAATACAGGGTTCCCATTGTTTGGCTCGGTTCGCTTCGCGCTAGCCCAGATCGTCGTGCTCACGCACCTGTGGCCCGAGCTTCTGGGAATCTGGGCGGGCACCTACGCGGTCTTCTGTTTCTTCATCGTCAGCGGCTATCTGATGGCTCGGACCCTCGACCGTGGCTATACCGCGCCGGGCGGAACCCGACGATTCTTCGTGAACCGCGCCCTTCGCATCTACCCCCCGTACCTTGCCGTGTTACTCCTGGCGGTAGTTCTCGGCTACTTCGCGGCCGATGACGTGCACTCGCTCAACCCGAGGATGCGACTTCCGAGTAACGCGCTCCACTGGGCGAGCAATCTGTTGATCTTCGGACTCCATCAGGCCCAGAGAGCCGTTACGCTGGTCCCTCCGGCATGGTCGATCGACCTCGAACTTTGGCTCTACCTGGCTATCGGTCTGGTTCTGCGACGACGCACGGGAGCAGTCGTCGCCTTTACCGCGCTTGGCGCGGCTTTCGCCGTTCATTGTCTGATCACGGAAGCACCGTTCGTCCGGCGTTATGCGACGCTACCGGCCGCGATGCTCCCGTTCGGCGTCGGGGCGCTGGTCTACCACTGCCGGAGTCTGATCGACCGCTACTTGGGATCGTCCTGGCACCTGGCGGCTGCGACGGTGCTATTTTTGGCCAATGCGCTGATTCCCGCGCTCTTCCGTAGCTACGGTCCGACTGCCGGCTTCTATGCATCGGTAGTGCTTGGCGCCTACCTCCTTGCGGTCTTCAGCCGTCTGCATCCGCGCAGTGTCCCAGCTTGTTTTTCGAACCTCGACCTGAAACTCGGCGCGCTGTCCTACCCGATTTTCCTGTGCCACTGGAACGTCGGCGTCATCGTCATCGCATCGGGTCTCGCATTCAAACTCGGTTCGGAGTTGTTCCTCTGGTCACTGCCAGGTGTGTGGCTGCTCGCGTACGCGATACACGTGGGTGTGGAACGGCCGCTGGAAAGACTGCGCGACCGGATACGCGGGAGGCCGCGAGAGGAGTTGGCCGGATCCACGACTGCCGCTCCCCGTTTGGCGGCACCATGAAGCTTCGGGGATCGATTCGCGAAGAGCTCCTCCGAATCAAACCCTTCGACGTTCGTCGAATTCGACCGTGGTGAATTTCACAGCGTTCGGTGGTTCGCCGTCAATGCGGGGACGTTCGAAACCAAGCCAACTGGCCCGCCGAACAAGTTCGCACTCGAAGCCAAACTGTCCCCGGACCGACAGCGGGCCGTACAACCTCGAGAATCCTGTCCATACTCCGCCTCGTCGGCTTGGCGTATCGTCACCGAATGATCCCGGCGAAAGCAGCGATGCAGCGACTGGTGGGCCACCGATTTCCGGGTGGCCACTACCAGATCGAACATTGGGAGAACTTCCTGTTGAGCGAGGCGACGGGGATCGAGCCTTTACCCGACGCACTCGCTCATCCGGTGCACCTCTTTCACGTCCCGATCAATGGGGTCGGAACCAGCATCACCGAATTGTTTCGGCTCGCCGAGGTCGACCGATCGGCGCCGGTGAGCATCGATTATTACGACTGGACGATTCACACCCCGATTCGTGAGGGAGAAACCTACGCCCTATCGGGCGGCATCACTGCATACGAGCGCACCGAGCGCGAAGGCGCGCCGACCGTCGATTCGTTTACGTACGAGATCGACGTAGCGGGCGAAGGCGGAGCGCTCGCTGCCCAGGTCGCGTTTCGCTGGCACTATTGGCGTTTCGATTCATGATCGGGGCTGCGCTGTGAAAGTCGAAGTGGGCGACGCGATCCCGGCGTGGACGATGGAAAACGTGACGCCGGAGCGAATGAAAACGGTCGCGGCGATCCTGCGCGACCCGACGCCGATTCATTGGGATCGGGAAGCAACCCGCAAGCTCGGCCTCGAGGGCAGATTGCTCAACCAGAGTCCCATCAATCTGGGCTACGTGGTCAACATGCTGATGGCCTGGGCCGGTCCGACCTGCATTCGTCGCATCCGAACCGAATTCCCGCTGCCCGTCTTCGATGGAGAACGCGTCAGCGCAGGTGGTGTCGTGACCGCAATCGAAACAGAAGGCGACTCGAGGGTCGCGGAGTGCGAGGTCTGGCTCGACCTCGACGACGGGACCCGAAAGGTCCACGCGAGAGCCTGGATCGCGCTCCCGGAGGAAACCGAATAGCGGATCGATCCGTGGCCGCAGACGACAACAACTCGAAACCAGGAGCCAGCATTGGCGAACCTCGAAGAAGTATCCCAGTACGCACTCGACGAAGACGTGCGCGAGCAACTCTTTGCACTGCAGCGCGTGTGCTCCGTTTGCTGGACCACCAGCGATGGGTGGCCGGTCGGTGTCACACACCGATACATCTGGGAGCGCGGTCGAATCTGGGTGACGACCAGTTCGCAGCGCCAGCGAGTGAAGGCCCTGCACAAACGTCCCAAGAGCTGCGTCATCATTTCGGGCGATGGCACCGAACTGGGCCCCGATCGCACGTTGACCTTGAAAACCCGCTGCAGCGTTCACGACGACCGCGAGACACTCGACTGGTTCTATGCCGCGTTCGCGAAAGCGCTGCATCCCGACAATGAGAGCGCCCAGCAGGGGTTGATCGCAATGTTCGACACCCCGCGGCGTGTGGTGCTGGAGCTGGAGCCCGTCCAAGAGATCAGCTACGACGGAACCAAGCTGGCGATGGCCATCGCGAAAGAGGGGATCACGGACTGAGCCGACCGCGACTCATCCTGATCGAGGGAATACCCGGCTCCGGAAAGAGTTCCATCGCGGAGTGGATCTGCACGGCGCTTTCCCTGCGCGGCGTCGAAGTCTCGTACTACCCCGAGCTACCCCGCGCACAATCGCTCTTCGATGGCCCCGTCATGGCGACGTCTCGCGACGCCGGTTACGTGGATCGTTGCGTCGCGCACCTGCGTGCTTTCGTGGCGGATGTGCTCGCGGGCCAAGCGGACACCGTGCAGGTAGTGGAAGGGTCCTTCTTTCAGAGCACCGTGCGCTTTCTACTCGAGCATCAGCATCCGGACGGCGAGCCGCAGCGCTACATGGCGGAATCCGAGCGAGTCCTTTCGCCGCTGACACCGCAGTTGCTCTATCTGGTTCACCGAGACGTCGCGCATTACTTGCGCGAGCAGATCGTCGCGCGCAAGGGGGCCGACATCATCTCGCGCATCGCTGCCTATTCGGAAACCACACCGTGGGCACGCGAGCGTGACCTGACAGGACTTACAGCACTGGTGGAACTCTACGTCCACTATCGACAGCTGTGCGACGAACTGGTGAATGCGGCGTCGATGCCGTGCTTGATCGAGGACACATCCGAGGGCGACTGGGCAAAGCTGCATGCGAATGTGGGTTCATGGTTGGATCTGAGTTGGCCGAGGACATCCCGAGGATGAATGGACACCGGCAATCCTCGAAGCCGAGTACGCTCGATTCGCTACGCTCAACATGTTCGACCGGCTAACTACCCCCAGTCATCCAGAGAATCTGATTTCTCGCTTCGCCGGCGGAGGCCGAAGATGTCGGAATCCATCGCAACGCGACGGCCGGAAAACCACCGGATTGCAGTGGTGCTCTCTGTGCTGCTCATATGCGGAATGTCCACTGGCGCACTCGCCGCGACCCTCACTTTCGATGGCAGCCCGGGCGGGTACATCGTCGCGCCGCTCGTGGAGGGGGATTACGCCATTGGCGTCCATAGCGGAGGAATCTTCAGCGACTTGTTGCAGGGGGGCCCGGAGCCGGACATGGAGGGATCCATCATCGACGGGGGCGGCACACTGCGCGTGACACGCAACGACGTTGTCGGCGGCCTGTTCACCTTCGATCAAGTCAGCGTGGCGCAATTCGGAATGGGCACGACCGACGTCGTCTTCGAAGGTTACCTGGGCGGCGTCCTGCAGAGTTCCGACACTTTCCCGACCTTTCCTGCAAACCTGGTTCACTTCACGTACGCGAGTTCATCGCTGGCCGGAGTGTGGATCGACGAGTTGCGCGTACAGCTCGATGCGGGCGCCCAACCCTTCCGCTGGGAATCGGTAGACAATATTGCGTTGAGCTCGGCCAACGGGGTTCACGACGTGCCGTCGCTGAGCCCGCTCGGAATCACGATTCTGTGCTGCCTGCTGTGCGCCGCGAGTTGGCGGAAGGCAGCGTGACGGATCGATCACCGCAATACGGTGTCGGCGATGCTTCGTACCGCGCGGCCGGCGGGCGCGGGGGCATCACGGTCCTCGTCGACGCGTTCTATCGGATCATGGATGAACTGCCGCAGGCGCAGGTCATCCGCCGAATGCACCCGAACGACCTCACCGAATCCCGTGACAAGCTCACGCGGTTTCTGTGCGGCTGGCTGAACGGTCCCAGCCTCTTCGCCGAAAAATACGGCCCCATCAAACTCCCCCGCGCACATGCACACCTGCGTGTGGGACCCGACGAACGAGACGCGTGGTTGGCGTGCATGGAACGCGCCATTTCCGAGCAGGATTACGCCCCGGACTTCGCCGACTACCTGCTGCGCGAGCTGGGCGCTCCCGCGCAACGCATCGTGGTGGTGAGCCGCGACCCCCTGTAGTCCTCCCCCGTAACGCTCCCCAGAAACCCTGAATCGCACCGCTTCGCAGCCGCTCTCACGCGCGCGTGCGGGCTGACGACGAGGCTTCGATCTGCCTGCCGGCCTCGGCTGCGATCTCGAACGAACGCAGTCGTTTTGCATGATCGAAGATCGAACAGACCAACATCAACTCGTCCGCCGCTGTTTCCGCCAGGAAATCAGCCAACCCCGTCTTCACCGTTTCCGCCGCCCCCACGGCCGAGCAGCTGCGCATTTGTGCGAGCAGCGCACGATCCCGTTCGCTCATCGTGTCCTCGAAATCCGCGACGGGCGGCGGCAACGGCCCGGGGGACCCGAGCCGAAGATTCAGGAACGACTGGAGCGACGACGATCGAAGGAATCGGGCCTCGGAATCGGTCTCGGCTGCACAGACATTGAAGCCGAGCATCACGTAGGGCGCATCCAGCTGTTCGGATGGTTCGAAGCGATCGCGATAGATCTCGAGCGCATCGGTCATCTGCGCTGGCGCGAAATGAGAGGCGAACGCGAACGGAAGCCCCAACATCGCGGCCAGCTGCGCACCAAACAGGCTCGAGCCGAGGATCCACAACGGCACGTTGGTTCCCGCACCGGGTACCGCGGTGACTCGCTGT
>JAJDAM010000069.1 GCA_029261905.1 Deltaproteobacteria bacterium | reverse complement strand
CGAGGTGTCGCGGGTCGTGCTCACGCGTCCTGCGGTAGAGGCCGGCGAGAAATTGGGGTTCCTCCCAGGCTCCATGGCCGAGAAGGTCAACCCGTACCTCCGCCCGCTCTACGATGCCCTGAACGACATGATGCCGTTCGAAAAAGCCAACCGGTTGATGGAGCGCGGCGTGATCGAAGTGGCTCCGCTGGCCTTCATGCGGGGCCGTACCTTGAATGATTCGTTCGTGATCCTCGACGAAGCGCAGAACACGACCGGAGAGCAGATGAAAATGCTGCTGACCCGGTTGGGCTTCGATTCGAAAGCCGTGATCACCGGTGATGTGACCCAGATCGACCTCCCGTCGGAAAAGCGCAGTGGGCTCGTCCAGGCCACACAGATCCTCAGTGATATCGAGGGCATCGGATTTCTCTACTTCACCGAAGAAGACGTCGTTCGTCACCCGTTGATCGCGTCGATCATTCGCGCTTATGACTCTCCCCGAAACGGAGGGGCCGGTTCGGCAGTGCGGGCGATCGACGAGATCGTAAGACCGCCGTCGTCTCCCATCGACGAGGAATGACGGTCCGCATCACCTGCCCCGACGACGGGTCCGGGCTGCCGGATGTGAGACGGCTGCGCTCGAGGGCCAGGCAATTGTTGCGCGAACTCGGGGCAGCGCGCGCCGAGCTTTCGATTGCGCTGGTCGACGACGCCGAGATCGCAGCACTCAACGGAACTCATCGCGGCAAGCCTCGGAGTACCGATGTGCTGTCGTTTTCGTTGCTCGAAGGGGCGCATATCGAACATCGCGGCGGCTTGCTGTGTGACGTAGTGATCGGGTTCGAAACCGCGGCTCGTCAGGCACGAGCCGCTCACCGCGGTTTCGACGATGAAGTCTCTCGATTGCTGATTCACGGTACGCTGCATCTGCTCGGATGGGATCACGAAAACGATGCTGACGAGCGCGGGATGCGTGCCGAGGAGCGCCGGCTATGGCGACTGATTCGGTGATGAGCGATCGCACCCGCTATGGACTGCTGGCGGCGTACGTCGTCGTCACGTTCGGGTCGTTTCCCCATCCGGTCGCCGGAACGGTCATCGATCTCGGTCGATGGTTGGGACCGTTCGGTCCTGCGCTGTTGATTCTCGGGTTGTGGGGCACGGAGCCGCGAAGGGCGGCCAAGCTCGGTTTCATCGCCGGAACTCTCGGACAGACGGCGGTATTGCACTGGCTCTACATCGTATCGGTCGTCTACGGGCACGCGCCGCCCGTGATGGGACTGCTCGGTCCGATCGGGATGGGTGCGCACACCGGTTTCTTCTTCGCGCTCTTTTCGCTGGGCTTCGCCTGGTTCGAGCGCCGAGGCCACGCGTCGCCGTGGGCGATCGCAGGATTGTGGACGACGGCCGAGTTGCTGCGCGCGGCGGGGCAGATCGGCTTTCCGTGGTCGACGATCGGGTACACACAGCACCACAACAGCGTGCTGCTCGGAATCGCACCCTACACGGGCGTGTATGGACTCTCCTTCGCCACCGTGTTGGCTGGAGCCGCGATCGCCCGGTTGGTGATCGACTGGCGCAGCTCGCGGCGGATTTCCGCAGCGGTATGGGGTGCGATATCGGGTGTCGCCGCGTTGCACGCCATCGGCGCGGTTTCGTTGGCCGCGGCACCGGATCCCGATGCGGGACGGGATACGGTTCGCGTCGCCGTGCTGCAGGGAAATATCGACCAGGGAGTCAAATGGAACCAGAACTGGGTCGAGCGCACGGTTGTCCTATACGAAGAGCTGTCGCGAGAGGCGGCCGAACTGGGCGCGGAGGTCATCGTGTTCCCCGAATCTGCGATCCCCGGCGCTCTGAATTCGGACGCAGTGCTGCGCTTCCGGATGTCCCGGCTGGCGCGCGAGACCGGAGCTGTTTTCGTGATTGGCAGCATCGCGAGAGAATCCGAGCCGGGCCAGATGCGGCGGTATTTCGACAGTGCATTCGTGCTGCAACCCGACGGGACGTTCACCGATCGCTACGACAAGAGTCACCTGGTTCCGTTTGGCGAGTACGTGCCACTGGGGGATTGGATTGGCTGGTTGTTCAAGGCGGTCGCTCAGGGGATGGCCGTCCAAGGTGTCACGCGTGGACCCGGTCCCAGAGCCGTGTCGCTGAACGTAGAGCCGACTGGTTCAGATCAGGGTGGCAACAGCGGCTCGATCGAAACCGAGCCGCTGACTGTGGGCGTGCCGATTTGCTATGAACTGCTGTTCCCGGACCGGACCCGGCGCTTCGTCCGCGATGGTGGTCGGCTATTGCTCGCCATCACCAATGACGCCTGGTACGGGCGAACCGGGGCCCCCCACCAATTCTTGGCGATTACCGCGATGCGCTCCGCAGAAGCCGGAGTCTGGACCGCTCGTGCGGCAAACACAGGAGTGTCGGCATTCATCGATTCACGCGGAGGCGTCCGAGAACAGACCGAGATCTTCGAACGGGGGTTGCTGGTGCGGGATCTGCCTGTGGCTGACCCCGATGCTCGAGGAACATTCTATGTTCGTTACGGCGACGTCTTCGCCTACCTCTGTACGGCTGGCGTGATCGCGCTTGCGCTGATGATGGCGGGTCGAGGCAAACAGAGAGCGGTGTGAAGAGCGATGCGCGGCAGGCCGAATTCGGATGCGATGCCGCTTTGCGAACCAACGACCCTGGGGGGGTGCGACAATGTCTGACAGGAATGCGTCTGACAGGAAAGTGTCTGACAGGAAAGTGACTGACGAGAAAGTCCTGCTGGAACCCGGTGTGCTCACGGATCAGTTGGTTCGACTCCGCGAGCAGTTCGACGAGCTTCGGGGGCGTCTTTGACGTCGACTCGATTCGAGCGCGGCTCGAGGCACTCGAACTGGAAACCGCCAGGCCCGACCTCTGGGAAGACCCCGAGGCCGCCGGCATTGTCATGCGCGATAAACGGATCGTCGAGCGCGACGTCGAGTTCTTCGACAGCCTGCAAGCGATCCTCGACGACGCAGAGGTCTTGCTCGAGCTGGCCGCAGAGGTCGACGACAGCGCGACCCGCACCGAGGCCGCGGAGAAGCTCGAGGATGCCGCGTCCGCACTCGAAGAGGCCGAATTGCGCCGGATGTTGGGGGGAGAACAGGACATCTCCAATGCCATCGTTTCGATCAATTCGGGAGCCGGGGGTACCGATGCTTGTGATTGGGCGGAAATGTTGATGCGAATGTACGTGCGTTGGTCCGAGCGACACGGGTATCGCAGCGAGGTGCTCGATCTGCAGGGGGGCGACGAAGCCGGCCTGCGAGGGGTCACCTTCACCGTTGCAGGCGACTACGCGTACGGGAACCTGAAGGCCGAAGAGGGAGTACACCGGCTGGTCAGGATCTCTCCGTTCGATGCACAGGCGCGACGCCACACGGCATTCGCGAGCGTATCGGTCGTGCCCGAGATCGACGACGCGATCGAAGTCGACCTGGATGAGTCCGATATTCGGGTCGATACCTACCGTGCCAGCGGGGCCGGTGGCCAGCATGTCAACAAGACGGATTCTGCCGTGCGAATGACCCACGTTCCGACCGGGATCGTGGTGCAATGCCAAAACGAGCGTTCGCAACACAAGAACCGGTCTGCCGCGCTGAAGATTCTTCGAGCGCGATTGTTCGAGCGGGCGCGCAAAGAGCGCGAAGACGAGATGGCCGCCGCCCGCGGCGAACAACAACAGATCAACTTCGGTAGCCAGATTCGCTCCTACACCCTTCATCCACAGCAACGCGTCAAGGACCACCGAACCGATCTCGAGATCGGAAACGTCACTGCGGTGCTCGATGGGGACATCGATCGGTTCATTCGGGCCACTCTGTTGCAGCGGTCCAAGCCCGAACCCGAGGCCAACTGATGGAAGTCTTCGCATTCGCCTCTTGGGATGTGCTCACTGCGGTCGGCGGGACGCTTGCCCTTACGTTCATCGTCGGGCTCGCGCTCGGGATCGGATCTCTGGCACTGTTGTTCTTCGGGTCCGCTGTCATTGCACTCGAGCATTTCGCGCGTTCGGTTGCCCGCTGGCGCACCGTCGCCGTCGTGGGGCTGGTGTGGGCCGCGGTACTGGCCGTGTTCGTGCTGTACATCGATCGGCCCGAATTGAGTCAACAGCCCTGGCGCGAGTGGCTGCCGATCTGGGCGAAGACGGCGATCGTACTCGCGGCGATGATCGCGGGGGCAGCGGCCCTGGTGCGGTTGCTGGTGTCACGCGTCTCGTCGCGCAACATCACCACTGCGAGCCTGGTGCTCTTGGGTTTGAGCTACGCGCTGATTGTCGGTGGAACCGACCGTCTGGTGTACGCGTTGGCCCCATCGGTATTCGCTGCGCTCGCGGCATTGGCACTGACGTGGCGGCGACGCCGGAAAGAGGCGCCGGCCAATACGGAGGTTTCGGAAGCCGAACGGTTGCTGCGGCTGTTGTTCGCATCGCTGCTGCCCGGCGGAGTCGTCTCGCTGCTGATCTCTGGTCCGCAGGTCGAGGTCGCAGCAGTCGGCGGAGCGGCGCTGAGTGTGTACGGCGCCGCAATTCTGATCGGCCTGTTCCCGCTGGCGACTGCTGGCTTCATCGAGGCGAGAGGTAGTGCGG
>JAJDAM010000068.1 GCA_029261905.1 Deltaproteobacteria bacterium | reverse complement strand
GTCTTCCCCTGCTGCTTCGGATCCGCGGACTGCGGCCGGCCGAGCTGTTTGTCGAGCACGCGAGACCGAGTCTCGAATCCGGGCGTGATTTATTGCTGTTGGTGCCGGCTCTGCTGCTGTTCTGGGCGGCCGCGGTCTGGCGTGTGGAAGACCTGCGGGTCGGCAGTCTGTTTGCGGGGTTGTTCGCCATAGCGTTGGCGATGTTTGCGCTACTGGGACGGGCGCTGCTGCGGGGCCTCGACGCGCTGCCGCGGCCGCGACGAATCGGCGCACGTTTGGCGGTCCGCCACCTTTCGAAGGCGCGCGCCAGCGCTTTGGGTGCTTTCGTTTCGATCGCGTTGTGCGCGTTTCTGGTGAGCCTCGCGCCGCAACTCCAGGGAACGATCCAGCAAGATCTCGATCCACCCGACGGTGGTCGACTCCCGAGCCTGTTTCTGTTCGATATCCAGCCCGATCAACTCGACGAGCTGGTGTCGCATGTCGCAGCCAGCGGCCTCGAACTGCGCAAGCCCTCGCCGCTGGTTCGCGCTCGCCTGGAGACCGTCAACGGACGACCGGCCGAAACACGATCGAGAGGACGCACCTACAACCTGACTTATCCGCTCGCGATCGAGGGCGGGCCGGCTCAAGAAGCCTCGGACCGACTGATCGAGGGAACCCCGTTTCGGGACTCGGCGCCGGGCGACGGCCAGTCGGAAGTCCAACCCGCGCAGGTCTCGCTGGAACAACGGTTCGCCGATCGGCTCGGTATCGGGATTGGTGACACGCTTTCGTTCGACGTGCAGGGTGTGCGGGTGTTCGGACGGATCACGAGCTTGCGCGAGGTCTACTGGAACAGCTTCCAGCCGAATTTCTTCGTTTCGTTCGCGCGGGGCGTGCTCGAGCCCGCGCCACAGACGATGCTTGCGTCGCTGCCACCCCTTGGCGAAGCGGATCGGGAGCGATTGCAGGCGTCGATCGTGGATCGGTTCCCGAACATCTCCGTCATCGACGTCACGGCTGCAGTGCGTCGGATGCTGGGCCTGCTCGAACGGCTGCAATGGGCGCTGCAATCCACCGCGTCCGTGTCGCTGCTGGTCGGGATGATGCTGATCTACGCAGTGGCGCGTGATCAGGCGAGAGCGCGACGCGGTGAAACGAACCTGCTCAAGGTGCTCGGTGCCGATTTCAGAACGATTCGGTCTGCGGTCGATATCGAGTTCGGACTGCTCGCGGCACTGTCGACCCTGTTGGGGGTCGGGGCGAGCGTCGCGGCGAGCGCTGCGTTGGCGCGCCTCGCGTTGGCGTCGACGTGGACGATCACATGGCTTCCGTTGTTGTTGATCATCACGGTTGCGCCGATTCTCTGCGTCGTGACTGCTCGAGTCGCAACGCGCAAGGTTCTGCGCGAATCGCCTCTCGCGCTGCTCCAATCAGACGAGGCGTAGCCGTCTGAAACCCGGTGAGTGGGTCGTTCCGGGAGCGCTCGCCGTCCCAGCGGCTCCGGCGCTCACCGGACCCGAAGGAATCTCAGCTGCGGGCGAGTCGCCGGAACACGTCTTCGGGCGAAACACCACCCGGCTCGCCGCCCACCGGCTTGAATGCCTTTACCTTGCGGGCGATCTCTTCACAAACGCCGTCGGCGTCGTCGATTCCGCGCGGCCGAAGCTCCGCCGGCATCACCTGTTTGAGTACCACGGCCATCTGCTCCGTCGAAACCTCTCGGGGATCGAAGCCGGAGGCCTTCAGGGCGAGTCGGATCGTTCCGCGCGCTTCGAGTTTCTCGAGATCCGTCGCTCGCTCGAGTTCCTCGGCGACGAAGTCGAAGACAGTATCCGCCATGATTTCCCCCCTAGCTGGGTTCGTACGCTGCATTTTGGTTGCGTGTGATCTGGGGGTGAGTCGATCGGACGCATCTTGCAGTTCGCTCGGGCGCCGGATTCAGGCCGCCGTTTCGAGATCCGCGTAGAAACACCAATTCCCTCTGGGCTGTTCATCGGACGAGTGCTCGCCCGACTCAACGATTTCTGTTGACTCGATCGCGTGTTTTTTCTTCTTCGGCCAATCCGATGAAGAGTTTCGGGGAAATTCGCGCGATGCCACCCGAATTCGATTCGCGCAATGCCGAAGCGGGCTCGAAATCGCCCAAGTCGATGCCAGCAAAGGGGAAATCCGCTTCTTGGATTGCGAGCGGAGAACCGCTCACACGATCTTCTTGTCGGTTATCATGGCCGACCCTGCCGCAGCTGCTCGAGCGGCAAGCGCGCTCGGTGGAGGTTCAGGCTGTTGACTGCGCGAACTCGGCTAGCCGTACTGGTCGCGATCGCATTGGCGGGTGTCGTTGCGGTCGCGTGGTGGTATTGGCGCGACAACGACGAGGCCCCCGCCTTCGTGACCGCAACGGTCGAGCGGGGCCCGATCGATGCGACCGTCATCGCGACGGGAACGCTGAACGCGGTGATCACCGTTCAGGTTGGAACGTATGTGTCCGGTCGGGTTCGAGAAATCAACGTGGACTTCAATTCGCCGGTAGCGCGCGGCCAGGTCGTTGCGAAGATCGATCCCGCTCCGTTTGCGGTGAAAGTCGACCAGGCGGAGGCGATGCTCGCCACCGCCCGTGCGCGACTGCAGAGGGCAATCGCGGATCGCTCCTTTCGCGCTTCGGAACTCGCGCGTCAGCAACGGCTGAGCGATCGCAACGTGTTGACCCAGGGAAAGCTCGACGCAGCCCAGAACGCGTCTTCGCAGGCGGACGCGCAAGTCGCTCTCGAGCGCGCAGGTATCGCGCAGGCCCAGGCAGCGCTTGCCGAAGCGCGGATCAATCTGGCCTACACCGATATCGTCTCACCCGTCGACGGTGTCGTACTCTCGCGCAACGTGGACGTCGGCCAAACGGTCGCTGCCAGTTTCCAGACGCCGACGCTGTTTCTGATTGCGGAAGATCTGGCCGAAATGCGCGTCAATTCGAACATCAGCGAGTCGGATATCGGACGGATTCGCAGTGACCAGAGCGTACGGTTTTCGGTGGATGCATTTCCCGAACGAACGTTCGAAGGCGTCGTCAGCCAGCGTCGCGATGCCCCCATCATCCAGAACAACGTCGTCACCTACGACGTGGTGATCGATGTCGACAACGACGACCTTGCCCTCAAGCCCGGAATGACGGCGACGGTGACGATCACGACCGACCAACGCGAAGACGCGCTGGTCGTCCCGTTGCGCGCATTGCGGTTTCGACCCAATGAAATTCACCAGCCGGAGCAGGAATCGGCATCGAAATCGAAAGAAAGCGCCCCGGAACCGGGGCGCGCGCAAGTTTGGGTGCTGCGCGAGGGCGAATCGAAACTCGATCCGATCGAGGTCGAAACAGGCATTCGAAACGACGAGTTTGCCGAGGTTCTCTCGGACGATCTCGACGCCGGCGATGTGCTGGTCGTGGCGTACGAGCGCGAAGACGAGCGGACGCGCTAGCCCGCATGCCGGCTAGCGAACCCATGGGCGGTGCGAACGCCCGGGCGTTGATCGAAGTACGGGACCTCAGGAAGGTTTTCTCGCTCGGTGACGTGGAGGTCGAAGCCCTTCGCGGTGTGTCGACCGATATCGCGGCCGGTGAGTTCGTCGCGATCATGGGGACGTCGGGTTCTGGGAAATCCACGTTCATGAACCTGCTGGGTTGTCTGGACAGCCCGACGAGTGGAACGGTTTGCCTGGCCGGAAACGATCTCTCCGAGCTGTCCTCGGACGAGCGGGCAGAGCTGCGCAACAGCGAGATCGGCTTCGTCTTTCAATCCTACAACCTGATTCCACGAATGAGCGCGCAGGAGAACGTCGAACTCCCGCTCACCTATGCGGACGTCAGCCTGGCAGAGCAGCGTGATCGCGCCCGGCGGTCTCTGGTCGCGGTCGGGCTGGCGGATCGAATGGACCACCAGCCGAGCCAGCTCTCGGGCGGGCAGCAGCAGCGCGTCGCGATCGCGCGCTCGCTGGTCAACGAGCCCAGCCTGTTGCTCGCCGACGAACCGACTGGAAATCTCGATTCGAGAACCGGCGACGAGATCATGCAGACCTTCGATCAGCTGAACCGCGAAAAAGGTGTGGCGATCGTGTTGGTAACGCACGAAGAGAGCGTCGCACGGACCGCGCATCGGATTCTTCGATTTCGCGACGGCAAGATCGTCGGAGACGAGAGCACATGAAGCTGCTCCGACTCGCATTCGTGTCTGCGCTGCGCGCGCTGCGACGCAATGTGTTGCGCGCCGGGTTGACGGTGATCGGGATCTCGATCGGTGTCGCGGCGGTCATCACCATGGTCGGAATCGGCCAGGGAGCCGGGCAGGCACTTCAAGATTCGATTCGTGCGTTGGGACGCAACCTGGTGGTGGTGGTGCCCGGCTCCGTCACGTCATCGGGCGTGCGGACGGGATCGGGCGGCATTCATACACTGACGACCAACGACGCCCGGGCCGTCCTTCGTGACATTCCGTCGGTGGTCGACGTCACCTATGTCCGACGGGGTGTGGCGCAGGTCGTCTATGGCAACCGCAACTGGTCGACCTTCGTGCAGGGGACGACCCCCGAATTCGAAAGCGTCATGTACTCTCCAGTCGTCGAGGGCGTGTTTTTCAGCGAGCGCGATC
>JAJDAM010000067.1 GCA_029261905.1 Deltaproteobacteria bacterium | reverse complement strand
TGCCGTCGGCTTCGGTCTTCGAGAAATTCATGATCCCGTGCTTTGCGGGCAGCTTGCCGGTCGCGATCGAAGCCCAGATACGCGGCGACGTCAGCGGAAAGTGAGATCGCAGCGGCCCAAACACGCCCTCCGACCCCAGTTTCGAAAGATTCGGCAGTTCGCCCCGTTCGAGCATGGGACGCGCGATGCGAAGCGTCGCACCATCTATTCCCACCAGCAAAACGCGGCCCGGAACCCGCGGCTCGCTACCGCAGCCGACCCATAAGACCGAAAACGCCAGCGTGGCCAGCGCGGTGAATCGGCAATGCACACCACACCCCTAGAAGACTCGAATCAACATAGAGCACGCAGCGCGCTCCTGCTGCCGAGACCCGGTCCTGCCGATAGAATGCCTGTCTAACAGGCTAGCGGCTCCGTAACATTTGCCCAGAACCGAGGCGTCCGCGTTGAACCGCCCGAACCGCGAGATCACTGCCAGCGGCCTGTTCGGCCACCCCATCGCAGCGCCTCTACTCTGGGGGCTTGCCGCTGCGGCATTCGGTGGATTCACGGCAAGGCTCGACCCCAATGTGCTCGAAGAGGGCATCATCCTACACACAGCCGAGCGTATGCTCGCCGGCGAGCATCTCTACCGAGACGTCATCGTCCACACCGCACCGCTCCCCTATGAATTGCTCGCCGCCTGCTTCCGGCTGTTCGGGGCCGAAATGTGGGTCGCCCGGGCGCTGCTCGTCTGCTTTCAGGCACTGGGAGTCTCGGCACTGTTCGCGGCGGTGCGACGCAGTGGAACCCCCGACCTTGCGCACCCGGCGGCGGCCATCGTCGCGACGGCCCCGGTCTTCTTGTTCCCGCAACTGTCGAACTACTACTACACGACGATCGCGTTTTATCTGACACTCATCGCCGCCTACCTGGGCACGCGCGCCGTCGCGTCGCAAGGTTGGGCGGTGAGCGCCGGCGCGATGCTCTCGGTGATCGCGCTGTGCAAGCAGACGACGGGTGTCGTTTTCGCGATTCCGTTCGTGACCGTGCTCGTCTGTCTGACACCGCACTCCGAGCGATCGCGCCGCGCAGCCGCGGTCCTGCTGGGCGGCGCCGCGATCGCTGTCTTCACGCTCGGCCTCTACGCCATTCGCGGCGACCTGGCGGAGCTGATTTTCGGAATCGTCGAACTCCCGCTATCGATGGGAAGCACCTACCGAGCGCCCTACCTGAACGTCTGGCCGCCGGGTGAGTTGGCGCCGGATGTTCGTGAGAACTGGGTGATGTATGTGCCGAGCCTGTACTACTTGAAGCACGGGCTGTTCGCGACACTCGGACAACCCATCATCTGGACCACCCAGCTGCTGTATGTGCTGCCGTTTTGCGTGGTCGCGGCCACGTTGGTGCGCGCCTGGCGCGGTGGATTGACGACCGCCGGGTGGTTTCACGGTGCGGTGTTGCTCGCGATGACGTTGAACGTGTATCCGCGATCGTCGTGGGGACATCTGGTCGTCGCGCTGCCTCCTTCGCTGGTCCAACTGGCGTTGCTCGCTCGGCGCGCCGAACCCGCCGGCCACACACGTAAATGGGGACGCGCACTCGCCGCATCGCTCGCGTTCGGGTGTGTGGCGGCTGCCACCGCGACCGCGGCGTGGATCGAAGGCCAGGCCGGCCCGGCGACCTTTGGCCCGCGCGTCCCGGTGCGCCCGGTATCGCGCGCCTACAAGCAACCCGGAATACCCCGGGTGATTCACTACATCCAGAATCGCACGCGGCCGGGAGATCCAATTTTCGTCACGCGCCAGGAACCGCTGATCTATTTCGCAACCCGAACACGAAACCCGACCCCGTTCGGCGGCGTACTGCCCGGTCTCCGCTCCTTTCAGGAACCGCGCATTCTCGCGGCACTCGAAGACACCCGATATGTGGTGATGAGCGACATCGATCAACCGCTCTACACCTACTACGGCGAAGAGCTTCCGGGCGTGCAGCGCTATCTGGAACGACACTACTCCGTGCCGGCCGACTTCGTGCTCGACGATTACAGTTGGATCGTCGTCGTAGGGCGTCGCCCCGATCGTGGCGAGACCGTGATCGACCTGGTGGACGAGCGAGATCGCGGCAACGCCTGGATTCGCGATCGGGACCGGCAGACGCGGCCAGCCGCCGGGACCCCTCAACACCTGGCTGCGCGGCAGCTCAATCGCCCGCTACCGATCGCACTCGGGTCGCGTGGTGGTGGAATCGACTTCGAAGTCGACCTGCCGGCGAATGCCGTGTTCCAGGCCGGCGTGGGCTACCGCGGACTCGTATCGATCGACCACCAGTACATCCACCCCAACGGGATTACGCTTTCCCTTTCCGTGGATGCGGGCAACGGATTCGAACCAGTGCGGTCGCTACGCATCGACGACGGCCCTCGGTCTGGGCGCCGATGGGTTGCCTTCGAAGCCGACCTCCAAGAGTTCGGTGACCAACACGTGACGATCCGATTGGAAGCGCAATGCGACCCTTCGGCCGACCCGGAGCGTTTGACGTGGTGGGGCAGTCCGCGGATCGCACGAAGACCGCTGGACTGAGCTCGACTCCTGCGCGACCCTGATTCGAATCGTGAACATTCGAATGCTCATCGCGGCTACCGGTATCGGTGTAATGGGTGCAATCATCGGAGCCCTGGTGGCCGGCTTTCTCATCAGCCGCCCAATCAATGGCCAGGTCAGTAGCCAAGCCAACATCCAGACCACCCGCCAACAGCCGGCGTCAGATGCGGTTGCCGATGCCGGGCCCGGATCCGCGGATGGGGCGGCGGTCGAAACCGAGATCGAAGCAGCCGAACTGGCGGCGATCCGCGAAGAACTCGCGTTCGAACGCGACGCGCGCTTCGCGATGGCCGAGGAACTCGACCTGGTCTGGGCCGAACTCGCCAAGCTGTCACCCGAGGAGCAAAAAGACGGCTCCCCGCCCCTCTCGAGCCCATCGGCCAAGCAGTCGGCCGATCCTCACAAGCCGAGCGGGGAGAAATGGTTCGATTCAGCCTCCTTGCTCGAAGCCGGTCTACCCGCACACGAGGTCGAACGGCTGCGCGAACTCTACGAGGCCGAGCAACTCGAAGAGCTCTACCTGCGGGATGTCGCGACCCGAGAAGGCTGGCTGTCCACACCCCGCTATCGCAAAGACCTGCAGCGCCTCAAAGAAGAACTGCGCGTCGAATTGGGCGACGAGGACTACGACCGCGTGATGTACGCGTCGGGGAAGAACAACCGTGTTGCAGTCGACGATGTGCTGCTGAACTCCGCCGCCGCGGCGGCCGGCCTGCGCAAAGGAGACGTGATTCTCCGCTACGACGGCCAACTGATGTTGACGCCACAGCAGCTACGCAACGCGACCGTGACCGGCGAGGCGGAACGGACTACGGCGGTCGATGTTCTCCGCGGCACCGAGACGATGCGCTTCTACGTCCCGCGCGGGCCGCTCGGAGTTCGCACTGCGCAGGCCCGACGGCCCCCGAAATAAGCGCTCGGGCGCGACCGAAGCAACAGCCCGTCGAATCCCTCGTTGTGGTGATAAACCATTGAAAATAGTACGCTATTTTGCCACCCGAAGATCATCGGGCAGTCGATTCGGGCGTCACAATCACGGTACTGATTCAGAAATTCAATTTCAGACATCGATCGCACGCTTCGATGAAGACCTTCGGCCCCCATGCCACGAAGGCAGTCCACCACAACTTCCCACCAGAAGAGGGACCCCTCGCATTGAGTCGCTGCATGGTCGTCATCCCGACACGGTCGCTTCGCCTGCCCCATCTCTCGGGTCGCTTCTGAGGGCTGAAGCGATGCATCGAAAGCCGCGCGTTCTCGTGCTGAACGAACGCGACCTGTCGCACCCCAAGGCTGGGGGAGCCGAGATCCACGTCACCGAAATCTTCCGGCGACTGGCGGAGCGAGGCTTCGAAGTGACGCTGGCTTCCAGTTCGTATCCGGGCGGTCCCAACCGCGACGAGTTGGCGGGCATGGCGGTCGAACGACTGGGGGGCATCCCGTTCTATTACGTTCGCGCCGCCGCTCACTGCGCGCGCGAAACCCGTCGCGGCACCTATGACGTCGTCGTCGAGTGCTTGAACAAGGTGCCCTTCCTGTCTCCCGCCTACTCGGCGGTACCCGTCGTCGCGCTGTGTCACCACCTGTTCGGGAAGACCGCGTTCCAGCAGGAGCGTTGGCCGATCGCAGCAGCCGTCTGGTCGATCGAACGCCTGATCCCCTATCTGTACCGGCGTGCGCCGTTCGTCAGCATTTCGGAAAGCACACGCGAAGATCTGGTCGGACGCGGCATTGCGCACGACCAGGTACGGGTGAGCCACTGCGGGATTGCCCGACCGCGCTATGAACCACTCCCCATCACGCAGCGCGGCCAGACGATCGTCTATTTGGGACGACTGGAGCCCTACAAACGAGTGGACGTGATGCTCTCGGCAGCGGGTCGGCTGAAAGAGCGATTCGGCGATCTCGAGTTGATCGTGATCGGTCGCGGATCGGACCAACCCAGGCTCGAGCGGATCGCCAGGGAACAGGGCGTGGCCGATCGGACCCGATTCCTGGGGTTCGTCGAGGATGCAGAGCGCGACCGACTGCTCGGAACCTCTCGGGTGTGTGTATGCCCTTCGATGAAAGAAGGCTGGGGGCTCACGGTGATCGAGTCGAACGCGCTCGGAACACCGGTCGTCGCCACCGACGCGCCCGGGCTACGCGATTCCGTCATCAATGGAAAGACCGGCTATCTCGTGGCAGAGGGCGACGTAGCGGCATTCGCACATTGGATCGGCGAGGTCCTTTCCAATGACCGTCTGGCCGATGAACTGTCGAAAGCTGCGCTCCTCTGGTCGCGCGAGTTCGATTGGGATCGCGCGGCCGACGACATGGCAGATTCGCTCACTCGCGCCATCGCGTGGGGCGACTGAGTGATGGGAAACGGGCCGTTCGGCAACAGCCAGGTCGGGTACTCTGAATCATTGGATTGGGAGAGCGGGAGTCGATGGGCGCGATGAGCGCGATGAGCGCGAAACAGTGGCTGCAGCGCGTCGTGCCGATCGTGATCAGCATCGCATCGATCAGCTGGCTGCTCGGATCGATCGACACGGCGACGTTGATCGAAGCCCTGAACTGGCGGATCGCAGCGGTTCTGGTCCCTACTCTACTCGTGTATGGCGCGGTTTCGCTGCTGATCGAGGCCGCATCGATTCTGACGCTGGTCGTACCGCGCCCAGCGGACTTCGGCCTGTGGGTGGCGTCACGAATCAAGTCCGCCAGCTACCTGCTCGGGATCGTGAACTATGCGCTCGGCGCGGTCGCGTTGACCGTGCTGCTGCGCAAGCGAGCCGGCACGGGCATCGGAGAATCGGCGAGCATCGTGTTGCTGATTGCGGCCGTCGACATGATCGTCGTCCTCACATTGGCAACCTTGACCGGTGTCAATGCCGGTGAAGACGCCCCGGCGGTTCGTGCCGGTATCGTGGCACTGGCGGTGGCCGGTTTCTTCGCCGGAATGGTCATCCTGCGCATGCCGGGCTCACTGGGCCCATTGGAACGAATCCGCTCGCTCGCGGTCTTCGACGCACTCCGCACGACGCCACTTCCCAGAATTTGCAGACTGGCGGGTCTGCGTATGCTGTTTTCCATGTTGTTCATCACGCTGGCGCGGGTGGTGTTCTTCGCATTCGAGATCGATATCGAACTCGGCGAATTGATCTTTGGCATGATGGTGGTTGCCGTGGTCAGCGCACTTCCGATCGCGGTCGCCGGGCTCGGGACCGGCCAGGCGACGACGCTGTATGTCTTTCGTGACGCGGCGAGCCCGGGCGAGTTGTTGGCATTGAGCCTGGTCTTGTCGGCTGGGATGATCATCTTGCGCGTTTCGATGGGGTTGTTCTTTGCGCGCGAATACACCCGTGAGGTGTTGGAAGAATCCCGGAGCGCAGAGACGTGAGTGATCTGACCTTCACGGGTGAGCGGCTTCACACCGGAAACGAGCTGTTCTCGGTCGATCTGGCGCGGCACGATGCTGCGTACCAGGTCGCGTTGTCGTTTGCGCAGGCTCATGCGCAGGCCCATCCACAGGTTCAGGCCGGACCCGGCGCACGCGTGATCGAGCTGGGCAGCGGGGCGGGCTACGGCGCTGCGTCGCTCGCCGAGACGCTGGACATCGTCGCGATCGATCGCGTCCCGCCCGACTCGTCGAGCCGCCAGAGCCCGTGTCAGTTCGTGCGCGGTGACCTGAATCGGATCCCGCTCGCCCGCGGCAGCTTCGATCTGGTGGTCAGTTTCCAGGTCATCGAGCACCTGGAAGACCCGACGAACTATGTCGACGCGATCGCCGACCTCGTCGACTCGGACGGCACGGCGCTCGTCACCACACCGAACCTGCTGATGTCCGATGGCGTCAATCCCTACCACGTTCACGAATACCGAGCCGACGAATTGGCGGAATGTCTGGGAAGACGCTTCGAGCGGGTCGAAGTGCAGGGAATCGGCGCCAGTGAAGAGGTCAAGACGTATATGCGCGAACGCTCCGCGCGCATCGCGCGAATCATGAAGCTCGATCCGCTCGGTCTCCACAAGCGGCTGCCACAGAGCTGGATCGAATGGTTGTTCGCGAGTTTTGCGCTGCTGGTGCGCAGCCAGACGCAACGCGGCCCCGGTGCGCCAGATGTGAGTTGGCGCGACTTCCCGGTTGGGCCGGCCGACGACGACTGCCTCGACCTGCTCGCGATCTGTCGCCGACCTCGATGAGCACGGAGCGGCGCTACGTCGAGATCGACGCGCTGAAAACGGCCGGGATCGCGACGGTCGTGTTGATTCACTGTGTACGGGCTCCGTGGGACCCGCTGATCTCCCCGTTCGAGGCGTGGCTCGGCCATCTGACACGATTCGGCGTTCCTGCGTTCCTGTTCGCATCCGGCTTTCTGTACGCGACTACCGAACGCGTATCGGCTCGACTGACGCTGCGCCGTCTCAGACGAATCCTGTTGCCGTACCTGATCGTGTCGCTGGCCGCGCAGGGTTGGTGGGCGATGCTCCAGTTGCCGACCGAGGTGAGAGACTTCTGGCCCGACCTCGCGTTTGGCGCGTCGATGGGTCCGTTCTATTACGTGTTCGTCATCGCCGGGCTCGTCGTCGTGACCCCGTTGTTTGCGAGACTGCCTGCCGCCGGACTCTCCGCGTTGACGCTCGTGATGCTGGCCGCGCAGTGGTACGTAGATGCCGCGATCGGACTCGACATGCCGCTCTACTGGCACCTTCGGAGTCCTCTGTTGTGGTGGGCCTATTTCTTGATCGGCTGGCAGGTTCGGCTCCATCAGACTCGCATCGAATCCTGGTTGAAACCTCGAACCTACTGGCTCGCACCGCTCACGGGGGTCGCGATCATCGCGCTGGCGGTGCAATCCGCGGCACCGAGCCCGCTATTGATCGTGCGCAGCGCTGCCTGGTTGAACGTGTACGCGATTCTGGCGCTGATCTACTCGTTGGCGTGCGGACGAACCGAACCGGGCGGCACCCTGCGGTACCTGAGCGACGCGACGTACGCGATTTTTCTGCTGCACCTGTTCTTCGTATCGGGAGTCCAGCTGTTGGTTCCCCACACCCCGCTGTTCGCCGCGTCCGCTCCGATTGTGCTGCCCTGGCTGGCGGGAGTCGCTGGCTCGATCATCCTGCTCACCGCAGCCCGCGCAGCACTCGGTGAGCGCAGTCGGGACATCGTCGGCGGCTAGCAGCTGCCCCCGAACCGATGGGTTCAGGATGACGTCGGCCGCCGCGCGACCAGGCGTTGATTCGATGTCTGCCCGCCCAGCTTTGCGCGCAGCGTGTCCGCGACCACGAACAACGCCAATAGCAGCGGGTTCTGATAGTGGAAAAAGCGCGTAATCGCCTGCGGATAGCCCTTGTCCAGGAAGTAGTTGTGCAGCGATATGATCCATGCAGAAGTAGAGATCAGGTAGTCGGTCCGTTCGATCGTGAAGCCGCATTCGCCGAGCAACCGCTGCAATGCGGCGGTGGAAAACAGATTCCAGTGTCTCGGGAAGTGATAGTGGCCCCACCAGGACCGCTTGAACCAGCGGTAATCGAAGCCGCCGGTATTGGGCGTTTCGATGATGAAGACACCTCCGGGTCGCAACAGCGAGTACACCCGCCGGGCGATCGCAGCAGGATCCTCCACGTGTTCGATCAACTGCAGCATGATCACGCCGTCGTAGCGCTCGTCACCGGGATCGAACTCCTCGACGCGACCGACGTGGGTGCGATAGCCGCGAGCGCGGCATTGCTCGGCCGCGTCGGAATCGAAGTCGATGCCCTCGAGTTCCCAGTCAGGCGGCCCGAACTCGTCGAGCAACGCGAGGAACCGTCCGTTTCCGCAACCGATATCGAGCAGTCGGCGTGATCCCTCGCCGACCCATTCTCGATACGAGCGAACTTTGCTGCCTTCCCAACGCCGGCGCAATCGTGCAACCAGGCCGTCCGACTCGGCCGCGTACGCGTAGTAATTGCTCGGATAGATCGTCCCGAGATCTTCCACACCCGGTCGCGGGTTCAGATACAGGTGATCACATCGTGAACAGCGAACGAATTGGAACCGATTCGTACACGTCGCGTACTCGAAGTCGAGCCCATCGGCTTCGAATACGCCGCTGTCTTCGCCACATAGAACGCAGCGGGTTTCAATCAGCGACAGCGGGATGTTCGGCACGGACCGGGCCGAAGCCGATGAGTCGCGTCTCGATTGGGACACCGTGCTCCTCCAAGTACGCTCGTTTCTCGCGAAACACGGCCAGATAGCGGTGCCAGGGAACGTCGGGCCAGAGATGATGAACCGCATGGTAGTTGTGAGCGAGCACCAGTGGTGTAAACCAGGCCAGATCGATGATCCGAGTCCCGCCGAAGCGATGGGGAGGCAACCCGACGTGCGGCAGATAGTTGATGTACCAGTCCATGAAGACCTTGGAAATCACCAGCGGTACGAACCACAACAGCACCAGATCGAACAGAACACCGTAGTACCACGCGGTAGCGTACAGGCCGGCGATCGCTATCGGAGGCAGACTGTCGAGAATCTTCTGGTTGGGCGTTCGCGGGTCCTTCGCCATCCGCTCGCGCGCGAAGCTCAAGATCTTGAAGTAGCGAAACCCGATCTGCCAGAACGGACCGTCCGTGTAGATCTTGTTCGGGTCGTCCGGCTGGTTGAGCAGCGTGTGGTGCTGGAGGTGAAACCACTTCTCGATGTAGAACGGAGCCATGTACGGAAAGATGCCGACGAACCCCACGAGATCGCTGAGCCAGTCGCTGGCCGAAACGTTCTTGTGAACGGCCTCGTGCCAGGTCGTGAACGAACAGTG
>JAJDAM010000066.1 GCA_029261905.1 Deltaproteobacteria bacterium | reverse complement strand
TGAGCGAGTCGTCTGCGCGCGGTATCTCCGGTGTCCTTGCGTCAATATCCTTGGTTCATCCATCCCCTTGCTTCGAGCGAAGGTCTGATGATTCCCTACCCCCACACAGCTGCAAAGCGATTCGGTTTTCGATTGACATTGTGAAGGCTTCTGGTGGCGCGCTCTCTCCCGTGGAGAACCACGCTCCTCAAGCGTTATGCCGCACGCGTCTTCTGGCTTTTTCTCAGCAGCGAACCGACTACCTGCGGGCCGATCTCCTCGATTGCAACGATCGGATGTCTTGAAGAATCCTCCACCGGCGCAAGCGTGGGATGGAGTAGACTCGCTATCTGGAAAACCAGACATCATGTATTCGGGGCGCAATCTGCCGGCTGCTTGGTCAATTGAAGAGATAGAAGCCACCGTTGCCGATTACTTCGACATGTTGTCTGCGGAGCTACGAGCTCAGGCCTACAACAAGGCGGCACACCGCCGCAAGCTGCTTCCGCTACTCCGCAATCGCAGCGAGGGCGCAATCGAAAGAAAGCACGGCAACATCAGTGCAGTCCTTCTTGAGCTCGGGTTCCCGTATATCGAGGGCTACCAGCCCTATGGCAACTATCAGCAGCTTCTGTTCGACGTAGTCGAATCTCGGCTCGACGCCTCTTCGGATCTGGAAACCATTGTTGCAGCGGATGTCGAGGTCGAGATCCTCACGCCCACCGTCGACGACATACTGTCTGCTCTCGTCGATCGTCCGGCTCCCACACTAGAAGCCGACCGTGTGAACGAACGCTCTCCCGGGCGGTTCGGCTCGGAAACCAAGCGTCCCCGAGTAGACTACCTGCTCCGTGAATCAGCGAATTCCGTACTTGGTGCTGCCGGTGAAGAGTTTGCGATCTCCTATGAGCAAGCTCGCCTTCTGGCGAAGGGCAAAGATCGGCTCGCTTGCAGAATCGAGCACGTATCCAAGACGCGAGGCGATGGCGATGGCTTCGACATCCTTTCCTTCGAAGAGACCGGCCAGGAGCGCCTCATCGAAGTGAAGACTACGAAATATGGTGCTCAGACCCCGTTTTTCGTCAGCCGCAATGAGGTCGCTGTCTCTGAACGAGAGTCCGACAGATATCACCTCTATCGCGTTTTTGCGTTTCGGAGAGCTCCGAAATTCTATTCGGTTTCGGGCGCTTTTTCGGCGCGGTTCGACCTAAGGCCGACTCAGTTTTCGGCCAAAATCGCGTAGTGCCCATCCTTGGGCTGAACCACCGATCGACAATATGACGGCCGACGGATTTCTTCATCGGATATATGGCACAGGCGGCTGAAAACGAGCGCTTATCGATTTCTGGCCAGGGGATGGGCTTGACCCGCTGCCCAATAGCCGACGACTCAGATTGGCGCGCGTGCCATCGACGCCGCCCGATTCGCCATACGTATCAGTGCATTGGCCCGATCGGGCCGCCAGCGACCCTGCGCTACAGCAGCGACGTGACTACAACATCACCACTGCGCGATGCAGCCAGATTGAGCAATCCGGCGAACACAATCTGGCACTGGCCCACAGGACATCGTCGAAGTCCTTCCGGCGACTCGATCACCGACAGTGCTGTTCCCCTCGAATGCCGTCGGGTCGCGTGGCACCGAATGGAGCTGCGGTGCGTTTCTCACCACAGAAAAATCCGTCAGAAACTCCCGGGTGTGTCGGTTGCGGTCAGGTTGTATTCAGTTGCTACGCCTCGATTAAACGTCGATCGATTCGAAATATCGATTCACGCTTCGCCGATCCAGTGTTCGATTCTGGAACTCGCAACTCGTCTCGGGCAGAAGCGCGCACGCATGACATGCAGCCAAATTGAGGGAGTCCGGGCCTTGTCCCTTGCTCTCCATACATATTGGATCGGAGCCGCACCAGCGTGCATCTTCGAGTGCACCGACAATGACTCGCTCTAGTGCTCCCGCCCTACCAAGACCTACCAGACCCCCGAGCGTACCATCGGCGTCACCTGCGGCAGTGAACAGGAGCATTCCAGCCATCGGATATTGGCTGCCTGCTGGGGCTGAATAGATTCGCTCTCGGATAGACGAGGCCCCGTAGCCTGCTTCAAAGCTCATCCTCTTGACCATCAAGTGGGCGAGAGTGTGAAGCAAAATTATGCCGGGAGAGGCAGGCAGCGGGCTGCGGTCCAATTCGATGGTCCGCTGGACGAGCTTAATGGTTGCTAAATCGGCAGTCGCCTCGAACTCTGCGAACCGGTCTAGGTCCAATTCGATGAAGATCCCTTCTCCTTGCACGCGAAAGGCTGGTAGCCAATTCGTTCGCGCAACCGAGAGCCCAGGTGAACAATTCGCTCCCGGTTCGATTCGGGAAAACCCGGTCATCGCCCTGGTTTCGGTGAGCTTCTCGACGAGCGTCACGCCCGCGAAGAACTCCTGAACGAATGTGGAATAGGAACTCATCTCTTGCGGGTTGCAGGTCAGTGCATCTGCGGTGTCTTTTCGCTCGCTGCGTAGAGCGGTGTATTCGGCGTGCCGGAATTCGGTTTCGTCGGCGGCACCCAGTCCGGCCAGGCCTTCTTTTCGCTGGTAGTAGGCCGCCTTCAATTCCTCTGGGTCGACCTTGTCGCGACTCGCCATGGAAATAAATACAGTGTCCGGGATTTTGCCATTCTCCGTCCCGGACTCGATCGCCTCCATGATCGTCTTGTTTGCCAGAATTTGTTGGATTCTCGATGAGAACGGCGGAATCAAGATCGAGCTCGCAACGTCCGGGAAATAGAGGTTCGACGAGCCACGCTGGAGCGCCAACATCCAGGCTCCACCCTCTCCACGGCTCTCCGCCTTGCACGGTTCGGCAGCATCGTCACCCAGCCATGGCCGCTGTCCCGAACAGACGAAGCCCTTGAGCCCCGTCGGGCTCGTCACGCCCATCATGCTCCGTTTGCTTCCGCACGCGCCACATTCGACGATCAGTCCGGATAGCCCACCTCGCATCGTTGCATAGAAGTACAACTGTTCAGGTTTGCACCCTTCGTTGCGAGCGAGTTCCTCACCTCGTTCCAGGTGCGCCCACGCATTCCATGGGAAGTCTTCTATGTGGCCGGCTCTACATACCGCGACGAAACGCAAGGGCAACATGAAGGGGCGGGACCGAGGTTGGCGTGAGCCACATGTAGGCTGCCCGCGCCGACGGGGGGATTCGCTCGGGTTGTCGCAGCGTGGTCGTCGTTCATCGAAGAGTTTCGCTTTTCTCAAGAACCGACATCTCGGGCAGAAGTGCCACCGCGGGAAACGAACGTACGGAAGCGGCGCCGCGGTTCCCGCTGGAGCTCCGCGTTCTGGTTTAGGGGGTGGCAAGAGAAAATGCTCGACATTCAGTCGGTGAGCGAGCCGGTCGTCATTCAGCACGACGCACTCGCGACGGGGCCACTCGTCGAGACCCGCCATCATGAGTGCTTCGTCTTCGAACTCCACGATGGAGCCCACACCGAACGGGACGATGGTTTGCGCTCTACGTGTGACGCGGCGAGCCACTAGGCCACCTCTCGGTGGTAGTAGCCTGGGATCACCATCGCTTCGCATTCCACGTCGACATTTCGCATTGATGTGGGCGTATCCCAAACCTCCCCGATGTCATCGAGAGGGGTACTTCCGGCAGCCCTCATCAGGATCGTATCGTTGGTTCTGCGCCCGAGATTCCCCCATTGTTCAGGGGATCTCTGTGCCCACTCCTCCATTCGGCGCCTAGCCATCTTCCTCATCTCCCCTTCATGTTCCGAATCCACACTCTTGGCCCGGTCTGACAGAAAGTCGAGGAACTCGCAAAACTCGGGTGCGTCCTCGTCGACTTCCTCTGGCGAACTCCATCCCGCAACGTGCCGACCAGCGATCACTAGAACCGCATGCAGCGCGCGCTCCATCGCGGGAGGGGAAAAGGGTGTGACGCTCGACGGCTCCACGTGGCGATAGAAAGCCTGATGGAACCCTCGAAAATGTTCATAGTGGGATCGATCTCTCGGACGCGACGCGTTGTAGAGTGTCGTCACCAACCCCGGGCTCGCGTCGGAGCGCCCCACACGGCTACTGGCTTGGATGTACTCAGCGGTGCCTTTGGGCTGAGTCACCACCAACATCGCACCCAGCCGGTCGACGTCCACACCGACCGAAATCATGTTCGTCGCGAGAACGGTGTCGAGTGCCTGCGATTCGTACTTCTCGCCTTTCGCGTATCGGGTCTCGAGGCGTTTGAGGATCTTGGGAATTTCGTCTTCGTTCTTGCGGCTCGTCAGCTCTTCACTCGAGTTCATCCACCTTCTCTGCTCGCCTTCCAACCCGTATCTGCGATGCATCGTCGGCAGGAACTCTGGGATGTCGGCGGTTACGAACGTTGCTGCGCGGCCGAGTTCCTTGAGGCTCCCGAAGTACTGAACGAGGGTCCAGTAAGGATCGACCAGGTGATCTTCGGGAGGTTGGCCTGCTGCCAACACAGCGCCTTGTTGAAGCGCTACGACGCTTCGGATTTGCGCGGTCAGCGGAGACGAAGAGGCCGTCGGGAGAAACCCGACGTACATCCTCCCAGCAGCGGATGGGTCTTCCTTCGCGAAGAAGGAATCGGAAGCATCGAGACCCGAGGGCGGGAACTGGAACATCCTGCGGTCGTAGAGCGCCCGGCACTGCTGATCGGCCCGACGGATCGTCGCCGTGGATGCGATGATCTTCGGTGTCCGACCATTGGCCGAACACAGGTACTCGATCACGCCCTCGTAGAGCCCCACCATGGAGCCAAGCGGACCCGTGATCAGATGCAGCTCGTCCTGAATGATGAGCTCTGGGCCGCCTCCCTTCGTCAAGATCGATCCAGCGTTCTTGTTCCACGCGAGCATCGCGAACTTGTCCACGGTACCGATGATCAACGTAGGCGGGTTGCGGTAGATCGACTCATCCACGACGACCACCGGAAGGTGCGTCCCTGCCTTCGAGAACGGGCAGCCGGGTTCGTCCTTCCGGTCCGATACCGGGCACTGGAAGATCATTCGGCGGGGGCTGACCCGCTCCGCGTATCCCAGGCGTTCCCTGTTATCCAACTCCGTGCCACACCAGGGGCAGTTCAATAGCTGGAACGGGTTCTTGGCCTCGTCCGGTTTCCGAACCAGCCGCGCCACCGCTCTGAGTGCTTCGGCCTCTTCGTTGGGTGTCAGCGAAACCCCGACCCACATTCCAATCGTGATCGGTTTGGCGCCGAAGCGGTCCGGGTCACGCCGCCGCATGATCTCGCAAGCGCAAATCAGCGACGCTCCTCGTTGGAATTGCTGACTGGTCAACAGCCTGAGCGTGTATCGCATCAATACCTTGCAACCCTCGTCATCTGGGTTCGTCATCCTCCTTCGGAAGATCGTGTACGCGGTGAGGCCGAGGTAGGCCTCGGTCTTGCCGCCGCCCGTCGGAAACCAGATCAAGTCGACGAGGTCGTGTGGGTTGGTGGCGATCCCATCGATTTCGACTTCGAGATCCGATTCGCCGATTCCCGAAAGGGTCATCAGAACAAACGCGATTTGAAAACTGCGCCAGTACCCTCGGCGCCCCTCCCAACTCGAAGTGTATTCATCCAACTCGCTTGGC
This sequence comes from Deltaproteobacteria bacterium, assembly GCA_029261905.1. Classification (GTDB taxonomy): domain Bacteria; phylum Myxococcota_A; class UBA9160; order UBA9160; family SMWR01; genus JAJDAM01. Next base: position 2,843 of record JAJDAM010000066.1, on the reverse strand, counting down.
AGAGGAGACCATTCGTCTGAAAGTCGTCTCTTCTTCTTCTTCGAGTGAAACTGCTGCATCAGCATCACTTGATTCATTAGGCAGAACGCATCGAGGGCCTCTTCGTCGTTCCGCAGCACTGCAACGCCTGCAGAAATCCGCTCCAGCGCCGTTCGACATAGGGTGATGTTTCGCTGTGCCGCGAGCTGGAATCGCTCTGGGAGGTCGCCTGACTTCTCGGAGATATTCGCGATCCACTCCTCGTACGCACCGCACAGCTTCTCGAGTGCTTCCGGAATTCGAGATCTCTCCGACGCTTTGCGGCCCGCGAGAAACTCCATGTCGAGGTAGTCGACCTTCTCGGAAACCGGGTTCACGGGCGGAACGACGACTGCGGGAAGAACCGAAGTCCGGACGCGGGCGGTCGAATCGCCAATGGGCGCCTCCCAATCCGCCGCGCACCCATGGCCGACCGCATACTCGCGTCTCTCTCGGTACAGCATCGCCAACGTCGTCTCTTCTTCGTCGATCGGGGCACCTTCGAGTTCCCGATACTCGGAGAACGCTTGCTCTCCGTCGCTCCCCTGGACTTCGAAGCCGACCTGATAGAAGGTCATGCCGGATAGGCCAAGACTTCGGGTCGTGTTGTAAAGGCTGATCGTGACGAGGGCGGCCCCTCCAGCGCGACGCCGAAGGACCCAGCGAAGACTCAGGCCAGGACTCAGATCCTGCCCGCTGGTCGTAACTCCAACGGAGGTGGGTAGAGTGATGTCCACCACCGGTAGCTCGAGTTCCTCGCGCTTCCATCGTGTTTCGATGAATGTTTGGTCTTCGACCACGACCTCATTCTGGCTCGACTCATATGTGCCAGCTCGGGCACTCACCCGAAGGCGACAACAGGACCCGTTCACGAGAAAGCTGAGCCCCATTGCAGAGGGGCGATAGGTGTTCGCTAGCGTCACCGTATCATCGTGATCCGGCTCCGCGGACGTCTTGGCGGTTCCCTTTGCTTCCTGTTCGCGCTCGTCCTCCACTTCGACGATCTCGTCGCTTCCGGACACGTTGCCGTCGCCTTCGATCCCGCCAACGGCCTCCGACTCGTTGCGAAGCGACTCCTGGGGGAACAGGACGCCGGCGGCATACCGAATGGCGGGGGGATCGGCGATCTCCTCGATCGGCCCGCCGGCCGGCCCCACCAGATCCCGGTGCAAGAAATCGACGAGGTCATTTCGGACATCGACAGGCGCTTTCATGTGATCATCTCCTGTGCGCCCATGCGCCGTTCGAGTTCACGCGCGAATCGCTCCTCTCGTTTTGCGTCGCACTTGGAGTGAACGACGACGACCAGCCGGACCCGAGCACGCGACATCCCGACATACGTGATCCCACGCCACCAACCCTTTTCAATGTCTTGGACACCGACGAGCACGACGATGTCGTTCTCGAGGCCTTTGAATGCCGAGACGGTTGACCATGTGAGGTCATGCATCGCCGCCGTGCCCAGTTTCCCGACGTCCGATTCTTCGAGCCTCCGAATGCCCTGCTCAACGAGGCTCGCTTCCAACTCGGCATCGGGCAGGCGTGCTAGCAGGATCGAAACTCTCCCGTTCGCGATCCCCTCGGCTTGAAGCTCGGCGACGACCCCCTCCAGTTGCTTTCTACATTGCGTGTCGGACCGGTACTTTCGGAAGTCCACTGGAGGACCGGGAACGAGTGCCGGGGCGCGATTCGTCGGCTCCGACACGATGTTGGTTTGGATCGCGATCTGCTTGGTGTTTCGGCAGTTGAGTGTCAGATCTGCCCGCTTCTCGGTCGCTCGTTCGAACCGCTCCAGTTCCGCGTGGTCGAACGCTCCATACACTGATGCCTGGTTGTTGCTGTCGAGAAACATCCGCCATCGGCCGTTTGCGCAGCCGTCGAGGACCTCCTCGCCGAGTAGATCCATCAGGCCGGGCGACAGGATGTCTTGGGCCTCATCGATGATCAAACAGTCGTACGGCGCTGCGGTGCGCTCCATTGCTGCCATCGCGGCGTATTCTGGCAGCAGAGTCTTGTAGAGCTGCTCGTCGGCAACGCCCTCGGATTCAGTTTTGAATTGGTCCGACAGCGAGGATTTCTCGACCAGCGTACGACAGTGGCCGGAGAAGGTCTCGACATCGATCTTTCCCGCATAGGACTCGATGCGCAGATCGCCCCGAATTCTCGCAGCCAACAGACGGTTGAAGCACAAAAACAGGACCCGTCTGCCTTTTCTCGCTTCCCGGCGTGCCGCTTCCATCGCCAGGATGGTCTTTCCTGATCCCGCGGGTCCTTCGATCATCAACCTCGACGCGGACTCCGACGAATCCAGAACGGCACGCTGTTCGGCCGTGAGGTCTGCGATCTGCCGCCTCGCCTCGTCCAGTTCGAGCTCGGGGAATGGCTGGAGATCGAAGTCGCCGCGAAGTACGTCGCTGATGAGTTGAATCTCGTTCGGATCGATAGACCTACAGTGACGCGACTGGCGCGATCTCGTGAACTCCGACAGCCGCGTGACGTAGGAGCGGAAGGGCTCTCGGTGGTCCCGCGCATCGTAGACCAGCGCCGAGTCGTCTTCGCATCCGATGGACGCATACTCGACATCGGGGAATACCACGCCGTAGCCAAAGAGGACGTCCGTCATTCGAATGTCCTGGAGCGATTGTCGAAGTTCTCGCTCGAGCGCGAACATTGCTGACGACGCTTGGTCGAAGGGGCTTTCGTGCTTTCGCGAAACTCCCCCGTAGCGGTCGGTATGCAGCCAGACCCCATCCGCCCGCGAGACCCTTCCCCCTTTTACTTCCAGTACGAACAAGCCATCTGGGCAGATCAGGAGAAAGTCGATC
>JAJDAM010000065.1 GCA_029261905.1 Deltaproteobacteria bacterium | reverse complement strand
GTGTCCCCGGGACTCCAACCGTAATCGATGAAGACCGTCGATCCGGCCGCAATGGCCTGCTGGAATCCCCGCACATCGAGGATCACGACCAGTGCGCGATCTGCCCCGCACGGAGACCCGCCGTCGCCCGCCGTATCGACGCGCACGATCTGGTATGACCCGGCGAGGGGGCTCCCTTTCGCGTCAGTAAATCGAAGCCAGTAACCGTCACCGATTCCGTCCTGTGACCTGGAGACGGGATGTACTGCGGTGAACTTCTCGACCGCAGAGGGCGTGTCTTCAGCGATGCAGATGGCGCGCTGACCGATGTCGACACTGGCCGTCGGTAGACCCGCGTAGGGGTTGAACGCCGTGACATCGAAACCCGAAGTGACAACGCTCTCGACGAGATGGCGGCGCTCCAGTGGGTAGCCGTACTGGTCGAGCACACCCTGTTCGACGTTGACATCGATGTAGGGATCAGCGCCCGAATGAGTCGCTTCGACCAGGTAGCAGTAGTTGACGTCGACGGGGACTTCGCTGTCGTTCAAATCGAAGTCCCAGAAACAGATCGCGTCCTCGCCGGGCACCAGTTCAGCGATGGAAACAGCGCTGTGTTGACCCTCTGCGTCGTCTGCGTATTCGGCGTCGGGGTAGACGATCCGGATGATGTGGCGGTTTCCGGCGTTGCAGTCGCTGGCACTCGACGCATTCGGGCACGGGACGATGCTCCCCGCACGCCAGAGATCTGGATCGTCCCTGAGCGAGGGCGCGCCGAAACCCCATTGCCTGAATTTTCCGATGAAACGGGTCGTTCCGTTCCCGGTGAGTCCCTCGTCGCCTAGCACGATGCGCAGCGAGTCGGTCCCGTCAGTGACGGTGGCCTCGAGAGTCGCGCCCTCTGCCACGGTGACGCCGATGTTGCCGCTGTTCTGAATCAGATCGGCGACTACGGTGGCATTGCCAGTCAAGATGAAGTCGTCGTCGGGAGTGAGCGTTCCTCCGCAACTGTCCCAGCTCGTCCAGTTGCTGATCGGCCCCCAGTTGCCGGTACCCAACAGCGTGCAAGTAGCTGCGTCAGCCTTGCCGAGATCCAAGCCGAGCAACAGCAACGCCACGAGGCACGCGAGCGCTCGTAGCGACGTCGGCTTCGGCATGCTGTGCTGTTCGGTGATCAAAGACATCCCAGGTTCCGCATTCTCAGCCAGCTTCAACCCGTCGAGGATAAGTCAAAAGCGGAGGACCTGGGGGTGAGATCGGCCGCCCTGCTGGGGGCCGCGAGATCTACAGCGCTGTTCTCCAACCAACGGCTCGGGTACGTTTTTGCGGATCAACCACATCGACAGCAGTGAAACCAACGAGGAGAAGTGAAGTCATGCGACGTTTCGCTCTATTTCTGTCGGGTATCGGGATCGCGATGCTGCCCGAGCTGGCAGTCGCCACCGAAACCTTCGTCGATTTCGAGTTCGATCGTTCGGCTTGGGAGGCTGCTGTCTCGGTTGCCGATGTCTCGACGGAAACTTTCAGTAGCGTGATCGCCCAGGCTGACGTGCTCGATTTCGACGGTGGGATTCAGTCGGTCGCCTCGGGTGCGATCGGCACGCCAAACCACCGAGTCGACGGCGATCGTTTTCTGGGAACGCTCCGGCCAGCGGCCTCGGTATCCCCCGGCTATTTGACCTACGTCTGGACCTTCCCCGAACCCGCGACCGCTTTTGGTGCCGACTTCTTCAGCATTGGCGACATCCGGCAGGTCAGCGTGCAGGGGACGTTCGACTCCGGGCTGGAGGCCTTCGATCTGCGCATGCTGTTCAGCGCAGACGGAGGTACCGATCAAGGTTTCTTCGGATTGACGTCGGCGATCCCGTTCTCCTCGATCACGCTGGTCGCTCTCGGAACCAGCACGAACGACGCTTTCAGCGTGGACAACGTCTCGATCGAGCTACCTGAGCCGTCGGGCGCGGGCATCGCGGCGGTCACGATCGTCGCGCTGCTGCACAACGCGGTCCGCAGACGGCGATCGCCAAGAATCAGGCACTTAGCGCCCTGAGTTGCGGGGGCTTCCCAGAGGCACGAACTCAGGCTCGGGCGCGAACGGAACAAATGGCCCCTCGAGCGAAATTTTCTCGACACAAAAGGAATCGAGCTACCACAATTTTCTTGCCACCGATTCGCTCTGATTGCCACTTCCCCCAAGAGATCTGAGATCTGAGATCTGGGAAGGGGTCCCATGATGCTGCGAATTCTGATATCGATTTGGGCGGTGGCGATCGTCCTGTCGGCCTCCGGCGCCTCTGCTGCGACGATCACTTTCAGCGGCAGCCCCGGTGGACTCCTGATTGCTCCGTTCGCCGAGGGAGATTTCACGATTTCTCTCCACAGCGGCGGGATCTTCGGCGACCTGTTGCAGGGCGGTCCGCCTCCCGACCTGGAGGGTTCCACTGCGGCCGGCGGCGGCACATTCAGCCTGAAACGGAACGATGTTCTCGGTGGGCTGTTCACGTTCGATCAAGCGAGCGTCGGGCAGTTCAATCTCGGCACGACGCACGTCGTCTTCGAAGGGTACCTTGGCGGCGTGCTGCAGAACGCGGACCTGTTCGCGACGAGCAGCACGAATCTCGTGCACATCACGCATGTGAGTTCGCTGCTCGCCGGCTTGCCGATCGACGAGTTGCGCGTCGTGCTCGATGCGGGAGCGGCCCCGTTCCAATGGGAATCGGTAGACAACATCACCGTGAGTCCCACCGTCCCAGAACCTGCGACTGGATTGTTGATGGGCTTCGGTCTGCTGGCGCTGCCGCTCTTGCGGCGGGCTCGCTAGCAGAGCCCTCCGCACGAACTGTCGACCAGCCCGTCCCAAATCAGTTTCAGCCCGAGCACGACGAGTGACGCATAGATGACGCGGAAGAAAACCTTGTCGTCGATGCGCTGGTGCATCCGGGCGCCGAGTACGATACCGATCGGCGCAATCGGCGCGAGCAGCAGCGACGTCGTCAGGTTCGAGCTGTCCAGTTGTCCGAGCCACGCGTACGGCCCGATTTTCAACCAGTTGATGGCGAAGAAGAAAGCCACCGTCGTCGCCTGAAAGGTCGACTTGTCGAGCCGCTGTGACAACAGATAGATGTGCAGCGGCGGTCCCCCCGCGTGAACGCTGAAGCTCGTGAAACCGGCGACCGTCGACCAGAATGATCCGCGTGCGTAGCTCGCGGTGCGCGCGGGTCCGAGGTCGCGCACCAACCACCAGCGCAGCGAAAACGCGAGTGCAATGGTCCCCACCAGGACGCGAAGTGCGTCGGTCGAAAGGAGATCAAAGGTCGCGAACCCGATGAGGGTTCCGAGCACCGCACCAGGCGCGGTGGTTCGCAGGTTGTGAGCGTCCCACTTCCCCCACCAGGGGCGCAGAGCAGTGAAGTCCATCAACATCAGGATCGGAAGCAGGATCGCAGCAGCACGTGCCGGCTCGATCGTCAGCGACATCAACGGCACCGCCA
>JAJDAM010000064.1 GCA_029261905.1 Deltaproteobacteria bacterium | reverse complement strand
GGACCTTCGATCGTCTTTCGATCGCCCCTCTGATCCGTCACGTGATCGGATCTGGAACGACCTCGAAGGCCGTTGAATACGGAAAATCGGAACCGAGGCGACGGAGTTCGGCCTGGCAGACGCGGTCGACGGCTGCCTGTTGGCTTGGGCTCAGCAATTCATCCGATCCACCGGACTTGCCTCTTCGCACCATCAAAACCGGATCAGTCCGCTCGATGAACGGAAGCTGCGGAGGTGCGAACTGAGATTCGTGTGCCTTCATGTATTCGAAACTACTGCGCTCGACGACCTTCGCCAGTTGCTCTTCGGTCAACGCAACCCCCATCACGGCCGCGACTCGCTCGATCGCCGCGCGCGGTTGTTTGTTGACCTCCGCGAAGTTCAGCACCAGAACATTCGGGCGCTCCCGCCACGCCCAGAAGCTGGCCGTATGCTTCGCCCAGGCCGCAGGCATCGAGTCGGACGCCATGAACAGTTCGTACCAATCCTCGATCGAAACATGGTCGAGCAGACCTGCGATTCCGCCAAGGAAGTAGTAGCTCGAAACCAACACCTCTTTCGGGTCACGCAGTACCGTCAGGTAGGTGGCCTTCTCGTCGTAGGGAACGAACTCGGTGTCGAGGTGGGTCTTGATCACCCGAAGTCCGGTCGGCGAGCGTTCGAGTGGCATCGGATCGTTGAGTTCGATCCCCATCGGACGAGGGGCATCGGGCCACGCAACGAGATCGTGGATGTGATCGAACTCGGCTTCGCCATGGTGGGAGATCTGCTGAGCGATCTGCATCATCCAGTTCGTTCCGCTCTTGCCAAACGTCGCCACGAACACGTCATGTTCGGTCGGCTGATATCCAGCGAACGCCTGCGCCATGTTGAGGCGAGATCTCACGTGCTTGAGCGCGAGCCTCGCAATCTGCTTTCCGAAGCCGAGGCGTTTGGCCAACTCGACGAACCACAAGAGCGGAAGCATCGCTGTGGAGGTCATTTCCGAACCGCGGGTTGTTCTCGAACTCATTCGATCTCGGGGTCGGAATCCTTTCGGGCAGCGGGCGACGCGTAATTCTACCAATCCGTGCCGTGCCCGGGCCAAATCAATCAGCGCGCGGAGCGAACAAGCCCGCTCCCGGCCGGACCGCCGCTGCGCAGCCTACATCGCCCCACGGCAACGTTCTGGTAGGCTTGCTGGAACGCGAAGTCCGTTTGGAGGTATCCCGTGAGCGCAGCGACCCCGATCGCGGCCGACATCGATCCCAAAACACTCGATTTCATCACACCTGAGCACTACCAGAACAACGGTTACCCACATCGCGAGTGGACCTGGTTGAGAAACAACGATCCAGTCCACTGGACCGAATCGGATTATTGCGATCCCTTCTGGGCGATCAGCAAACACGCCGACATCGTCGCAATCGGCAAAAACCCGACGGATTGGATCATCGAGCCGCGAATCGCCATTTTCACGAAAGACGCCCCCGAGGAGCCGCTCACTCGACACCTGCTCACGATGGATCCTCCCGATCACGGTCGCTACCGGAACCTGATCTCGAAGTGGTTCACACCGCGTACGGTGAAAGTATGGGAACCCAAGGTGCAGCGCGTGACCCGCGAGGTCCTGGACAAGGCCGGAGCGAAGGGAGAGATCGATTTCGTCGCGGACGTGTCTGCCCCGATTACGATCGCGGTGATCGCGCTGATGCTCGGTGTGCCCGAAGAAGACTGGCACCTGCTGTTTCGCTGGACGAACGAAATCATCGCTTCGGAAGACCCGGAGTTCCAGCGTGGCCGCAGTGCGATCGAGACGTCTCAGCAGGCCCAAGGTGAACTGTTCGTCTACTTCAAGGAACTCTCCGACAAGCGCCGGGCCAATCCGAAAGACGACATCCTGTCTGCGGTCGTGCAGGGGCGAATCGATGGGGCACCACTGAACGACCTCGAGCTGCTTTCCTACTATTTCCTGCTCGTCGTCGCCGGAAACGAAACGACCCGGAACGCAATGACCGGTGGCATTCAATGCTTCATCGACAACCCGGGCGAGTGGAAAAAACTCATCGCTCATCCCGAGCACGTCGAGGGCGCAATCGAGGAAACGGTGCGTTGGACCACAGCCGTGATTCAATTCGCCCGCACGGCGACGCGCGACATGACCGTGAGGGGGAAGTCCATCCGCGAAGGCGAGTCGGTGTGCCTGTTCTACGGCTCGGGCAACCGCGACGAGGAGATCTTCGACGACCCGTTCGTGTTTCGGGTCGATCGCAACCCGAACAATCACATCGGCTTCGGACGCGGCGAACACGTGTGTCTGGGAGCACACCTCGCGCGGTTGGAAATCCGGACCATGTACCAGCAGCTATCGCAACGGCTCGTGAGCATGGAACGCACGGGTGAGGTCGACCGGGTGCGATCGAGCTTCGTCGGTGGCATCAAGCGCGCGCCAATGCGCTGGGAGCTACGCAGCTGAAACGACTGGCGGCTACTCTGCGAGTTCGCGCTTGGCCTGGTGAAATACGTAGCAGGCCGAGTCGTTCGGGATCTCACTGGCAGGCAGCGGGGTGTCGACTTGTTCGGGTGTCGGGCCGTGTCGTTCCGCCAATGCACGCAATTTAGCGAGATCGAAGCCGTAGAGCGTTGCGGCGTTCTCTCCCAGGATCATGCGCCGCAGCCGATCGGGCATACCCGCGAAGGTCAGCCGAAGGGATTCGAGGTTGTACGGAAAGGTGCCTTCGAAATGAGGGTAATCGTTTCCCCAACACACCCGGTCCTCACCCACCTCTTCGATTCCCGCGAGTTCTGCGCGGCTGGGAAAGCTCGCTCCGTACCAGCAATTGCGTCGGGCGTAGTCGCTGGGCTTTTCCTTGAGCCCCCACTCCATGCCTTCGTAGACCATCTCGCCCATCGCGCCGGACTGAATGCCCATGTGAATGCGATCGAGTTGAGCCAACGTTTCGGGAGCCCACGAGCAGCCGGATTCGGTCAGGATGTACCGCAGCTTCGGATAGCGCTCGAACACACCGCTCATGATCAGATGGCTGAAACCTCGCCGGCAGAAGAAATGCACCTCTTGAATCCAGATCGCTTCGGCGACGGCGCCTTCACCGTAATCCGGCGAGCCCTGGCCCGAGTGCTGGTTCATCACCAGATCGCAGTCGGCAATCGCTGCAAACACACGGTCCCAGGCCGGGTCGTAGAGCGGCGCCAGCCAGGTGCAGTCCTCGGGGATCAACGGCAGCAACACGCCACCGCGTAGCCCGGACTTGGCGATGAACTCGATGTCTTTCACCGCTTCGTCCAGGTCATTGGGCAAAATCAGGCCGATCCCCGCACGCCGCACCGGATCTTCGGCACAGAAGTCGACCAGCCAACGATTGTGTGCGCGGATCCCCGCCAGGCAGTTTTCGAAATCTGCGGGTTTGGGCGGTTGGGCGGTTACGATGCTCTTGCGGTAGAACGGAGGCACCGTGTTGGGGAACACGACCTCGCCGACGACTCCTTGCGAGTTCTGGTCGCCGGTTCGAATCTCGAGATCCCAGTTGCGTAGCTTCTTCGTGCCGTAGTGGGACTGCGACGGGTTCTTGTATCCGCCGCGCCACTCGTCGAACGCACCGCGGTAGGCCGGATCGAGATACTCGCGATATTGGGAATGACTGCCGCCCGCGTGGGTGTCGGCCGTGATCAATGTATAGGGGGCGTTGCTCATGGGGTCCCGCTCCACCAGCGTTCCAGCGAAAATGAGGCATCACGACCGGATGCGAGCACCCAGGATCGGCGCTCACGCTCGGCCGTGCAACCCGTGCCGGGATCCGAGCGGGCTTACGCGGCGTTCTCGATGCCCCGTTCCGGCGTGAATCGAACCATCATGTTCTCGCAGGTCCGTACCAGAGCCGAGTTGCGGAAAACCGGGCCCTCATCGGCGTACTCCATATCCGGCAGGCGGCGCAGCAACTCGGAGAACGTGACACGCATCTCCATGCGAGCCAGATTCGCCCCCAGACAGAAATGGCTACCGATCCCGAAGCCCAGGTGGCTTGCCCCCCGGTCGATCTTGAATTCGTTGACATCGTCGCCGTAGAACTCCGCATCGCGGTTCGCTGAGCCGTAGATGATCAGGACCTTCTGGTCCTGCTTGATGGACTTCCCGCGCAGCTCGACGTCTTCGAGAACGGTGCGGGTAAACGAATGCACCGGCGAAACCAACCGGACCATCTCTTCGACGGCACTGTTGATCAAACTCGGGTCGTCCAACAGCTTCTGCCGTTGATCGGGATTCTCGATCAACAGCTGCATGCCGCCGGAAATCCCGTTGCGCGTGGTCTCGTTGCCCGCGACCAGCAGGATCACGCACAACTTGATCAACTCGTCGCTGTGAATCTCTGCGACTCCCATGTCGGCAGCGGCGCCCTCGGGCATCTCGTCGAACTCCTGAAGCATGCCGGCATCCTTCGCGCCGGTCAGGATCGAGATCAGGTCGTCCTTCGGCTCCTTGCGGCGCTCCTCGATCATCTTCATCGCGTACGTTGCGTATTCGACGTAAGCCTGGCCGGCCTTCGCGGCGATCTCCGGATCGCCCAGGTTGCCTTCGGCGGCGATCATCGAGTCCGACCAGTGGTGGAAGCGATCCCAGTCATTCTCGTCGATGCCGAGCATCGAAGCGATCAGCCACAGCGGAAGCGGCACCGAGATGCTCTCGACGAAATCGCACTGGCCCTGCTGCGCCACTGCATCGATGGCCTTCGTCGTAAGCCGCATGAACGTCTCTTCGAGAATTTTCACCATCCGCGGGCTGAAGCCCCTGTTGATCAGAGCTCGAAGCTGACCGTGTCGCGGCTCGGCTTCGTCGATCAGTCCGATCTTCACGTTCATCGGGCGCACACCCAGGGCCGACGTGAAGATCTCCTGGTGCTTCGAGACGTACTCGACATCGGCGTGCTTGGTGATCACCCAGAGTTGGTCCTTCTCGGACCAGTAGACGGGATCATGGTCGCGCAGCCAATCGAAGCGAGCGCGCATGTCCGCTTCGTTCCAATTGGCAGAGTCGGTGTAGGCAATGTCGATATCGACCACGTGGATTTCTCCTTTTCTCGACCCAGGGCTCTGCCCGGGGTCTCAGCGAGGTGCAAATAGCCTCTGT
>JAJDAM010000063.1 GCA_029261905.1 Deltaproteobacteria bacterium | reverse complement strand
GAGCGCCTGCGAAATTCAACCCGATGTCATCGTGCATCTGAACCTGATTGATACCTGCCAGGTTGAATTCGACCGGGTCCTCGGCGGTGGACAGATTCTCGGTGGTCTTGTTCAACTCGGACAGCGCCGAATACAACGTGGTCGTCTTACCCGAACCAGTCGGCCCGGTGACCAGAACCATCCCGTACGGTTGATGGATGCAATTCTGAAACGTGTCGAGCTGATGTTGTTCGAACCCGAGCTTGGTCATGTCGAGTTGCAGGTTCGATTTATCGAGGAGCCGCAACACGATCTTCTCACCGAATAGCGTCGGGAGGACCGATACACGAAAATCCATCTCCCGACCGCGGCCCAGTTTGAGCTTGATTCTGCCGTCCTGCGGAAGTCGCCGCTCGGCGATGTCGAGCTCGCTCATGATCTTGATGCGCGACAGGATCGCGTTTCGCAGCTTCGTCGGTGGCTTCATGACTTCGTAGAGCACACCGTCGATGCGATAGCGAACCCGGAAGGTCTTCTCGTAGGGTTCGACGTGAATATCCGAAGCCCCCTTCTTCACGGCATCGGTCAACACGAGGTTCACGAGTTTGATGACCGGGGCGTCCTCGGAGGCTTTCGCGAGTTCGCCGATGTCGGCTTATTCTTCGTCGTGACTGAGATCGATGTCGGAGTCGTCGAAGTCACCCATGACATCTTCGAGCGACGTCGTCTGGTCATAGTAGGTGTCGATCGCTCGTCGGATCGCATCTTCGGCCGCGACCACCGGCTGGATGTTGTATCCAGTCAGGAACTTGATGTCGTCGAGAGCGAAGATGTTCGATGGGTCTGCGGTGGCCAGGATCAGTGTCGAGCCGGCCCGGTTGACCGGAATCACCGTGTGCTTCGTGGCGACGTCTTCGGGAATCAGCCGGATCACGGCCTCGTCGATTTCGAACTCGGTGAGATCGATCGACGGAACACCGTACTGCTTCGCGACGAAATCGGTGAGTTCGTTCTCGTTCAGGTATCCGAGCTGCGTGATCTGGGAGCCGACTCGGCCGCCATGGGTGCGTGCTTCGTCCCGCGCTTCGCGCAGCTGCTCCGCCGTGAGCAGGTTCTCCTTGACTAGGAGTTCCCCGATCTGCTCGTTCACCGCTGTCTCCCCCAATTTCAGCATCTCGAGGCCATTGCCTCGAGAACCAAACCCGCCTGAGCTCTCATTTCGGTCTGCGCCGATCGCGCAATGGAAACCGTTGAGAACCCGGTGGGTTATCGGCGCTCCGGGGAAGGAGCTTTACTCGGCAGAAGAGGATTGACGGGCGTTGTCGAGATCGCTGAGCGATGTCTTCCCGAACCGCAGTACGGCGAGCCCGAGCAGCGTCAAAGTGAGCCAGAAAACGCCGTGAACCAGCGTCCCGAGCGCGACGGCCGTCTCTGGCGAAACCCCGAAGGGTTCCAGAGCCAACTTGCAGGCCGCGTGGTACGTGCCGAAAAAACCTGGCGCAGAAGGAATGGCCACAGCCATCCCGACGGCCGATTGGGTCACCCAGGCAGCAACCAGTGTCTCATAGGCGCTCCCCAGCTCGATCCCGAGTGCCGCGAATCCAGCCAGGATCGGGATCGTCGAAGCCACGAGCCAGATCACGATCGAATGCGCGGCAATCCAGAATAGGTGGATTCCTCCACTCAACGCGCCGAGCCCCTGGCCGAACCTGCCGAGCGCGCCTCGAACGTATTCCGAGACGCGATCCGGAAACGGTCGCAACAGCCATCCCGCCAGCGCAATGAACTGGTCGGGCGCCAACCGAAGTGCGACCAACGCGGCGAGAGGCGCGACCGCCACGGGGATCAACAGAACCACACCCTTCGCGAGCATTCCCCCCGATCCCGCTCCCCAGAGGCCCAGCGCAAGGGCGGCCAACGCGATGACCGTGACCGTGTCGACGACACGCTCGAGGATCACTGTGCCGAAGATCGCCGCGGTTGGAGCTCCGGTTTCGCGCGCCAGGTACCAGGCCCGAATCACCTCCCCCATCCGCAACGGAAAGATGTTGTTCGCCATGAATCCGATCGAGACCGCGCGGAACAATGGCGCCGTCGATATCGGCTGGATCGGATTCGTCAGATGCCGCCAGCGCAACGCGCGCAAGATCACGCACAGAAGATACGAAGGGATCGACAGGCCGAGCAGAATCAGCCAGTTCGCTCGGCCAATCGCCTCGCCGACCAACACGAAATCAACGTCCCGGAAGACGAGCCAGATGAAGAAGCCGGTGACGGCGATTCCGGCCCAAACCCTCGGATCCCGGACCCAACTGCGACGGGCCGAGCGGCCGGCCGGCGGCGCGTCGAGGTCGACGCTCAGGTGAGTCCCAGCAAGCGGCGCGCCTCGACCACGTCGGTCGCGATCTGGATCTTGAGTTCTTCGACCCCCGGAAAGCGCTGCTCGGGTCGCAGATGATTGGCGAAACTCAAATCGACGTGCCGGCCGTAAACGTCACCCGAGAAGTCGATCAGATGGGCTTCTGCCTGGATTCGGCCACTGCCGTCGAATGTCGGGCGAACCCCCACGTTGGTCACCGCAGGCAGTTCGTCGCCGGCATCGGGCCCCGGGCCCTCGTCCAGAAAGCGCATGCGTCCAGAATACACACCCGGTTGGGGCAAAATCTCGTTGTCCGGCGCCAGGTTCGCCGTCGGGAAGCCGATCGTTCGGCCCCGCCGATCGCCCTCGACGATGTTTCCTCGAATACTGTACGGGCGCCCGAGCATTCCGGCGGCCTCCTCGACGCGAGATTCTGCCAGCAATTTTCGAATTCGGGTCGAATTGACATCCCCGTCACCCATAGTCACCTCAGGAATGATCGTGACGGCGAACCCGAGCCTCGGACCCAACTCGGTCAGCATCCGCATCGACCCCTCGCGGTCGCGACCGAAGCGAAAGTCATAGCCGACGTAGACTTCTGCCGGCTGGATGCGTTGGTTGAGGATGACTCGGACGAACTCCTCGGCCGTCGTCCAGGAAAACTCCGTGTCGAACGTCTCGACGATCAGTACGTCGATCCCGGCCGCGGCAATCAACTCGACCTTCTGCTCCAGTGTCGTGAGAAGGCTCGGACCGTCGTCCGGACTCAACACGCGTCGCGGATGGGGTTCGAAGGTGTACAGAACTGCTGTCCCGCCGATCGATCGCGCTCGTTCGACCACGGTATCGGTGATCGCCCGGTGCCCCACGTGGAGACCATCGAAATTGCCCACCGTCACCACCGGTTTGGGCAAAGTTCGATTCAACTCCTTGCTACCCGCGAAATACTCCAATGCTAGACTCCGGGTCGTGCGAATTCTCTCGCGTTATTTCCTCGCGAGCTACCTGACGCTGTTCGTTTCGATTCTCGCCTCAGCAACGGTGGCCATCATGGTCATCGAAATGATGCTGAATTTCGATGACATACTCGATCGCCACGAAGGCATCAAAGGGATCGCAACGTACCTTTTCTTGAGGGTCCCGGCTTATTATCTCCGGGATCTGCTTCCCGTCACGTCCTTCGCGGCGGTTTTCTTCGCACTCGGACTCCCGGCTCGGGCCCACGAGATTACCGCGATCAAGAGCGGCGGCATCTCGCCCCAGCGAACCGTCGTTCCGCTGCTGTGCGCGGCGGCGCTGCTGTCGGTTGTCGCGCTGCTGCTGAACGAATCGGTTGTACTGAAGGCCACACGCGAGTGGAGCCGCATCCAGAATCCCGGCGGCGAGATCACCTTCCGCCAGGGGTCGTTCTGGTATCACCGCGGCGATTCGATCTACAACGTCCAGCATGCGGACTCTCAGACTCGAACTCTCCATGGGGTCAGCGTATTCGAATTGAGCCCGACCGGACGCCTGATCAAGAGCGTGAAATCAGAACGCGTGGAAGTCAGAGAAGGCAACCGATGGCGTTTCAATGGCGCCGTCGAACGGACTTTCGATCCATCCGATCCGGCGGCCCCTCCGCAGACTCGTCAGCTGGTGACTTTGGATCGCGATGTGGCCTCCGAGCGCGACCTCGCCCTGCTCGATGAGAGCGCGAAGACACTCTCGCTGAGAGATCTCTACGACTACATTGCCGTGCAGGTCAGCGATGGGCGGGATGCAGAAAAATATCGCGCGATGTTTCACGCGCGACTCGCCGAACCGGTCACGGTCCTGCTGTTTGCGCTGCTCGCGATCCCGCTCGGACTTGCAGTCGAAAGGAACCGAAGCCTCGCGACTTCGGCGCTCCTGGGGATCGTCATCATCGGAATCTTCTATACGCTCCGTACGACCGTGGACGTGTTTGCGGCAGGCGGAGTCTCCGCCGCGGTCGCCGGGCCGTGGATGAACATGCTGGTGTTCTTCGGCTTCGGAGGCGTGCAGCTGGCGCGCGTGCCCCGCTAGCCGAATCGCCACCGCACTTCACCCCGCGCTACTGCGGCGCCGACTCCGATGCGGCCGACTCTGACGCAGCTGACCCCGGTGCTGCCGACTCTGATGCAGCCGGCACCGGTGCTGCCGGCACTGACGCTGTCGACACCGGTGTGGAGGGTCGCGCCGGCGCAGCTTCACCA
Source organism: Deltaproteobacteria bacterium (assembly GCA_029261905.1). Classification (GTDB taxonomy): domain Bacteria; phylum Myxococcota_A; class UBA9160; order UBA9160; family SMWR01; genus JAJDAM01. The sequence continues at coordinate 1,323 of JAJDAM010000063.1, read as the reverse complement.
GCCGGCGCACTGGCAGCGCGAGCCAGCGGTTTGCGCGTCAGCCCCTGCCAGCCGCCGAGGAACCGAAAGAACTCGGATTCGGGCGACAACACCAATGTCGTTCCTTCACCAATCGTTTTCCGATAGGCCTCGAGACTGCGGGTGAACGCGTAGAAGTCGGGATCGATGTTGAACGCCTCGGCGTAGATCCGGGCGGCTTCTGCGTCACCTTCGCCGCGGGTGATTTCGGCCTGTCCGCGGGCCTCGGCGACGAGCACCTGTGCCGACCGATCCGCCTGCGCACGAATCAGACGCGCCTGCTCTTCACCCTCTGCGCGATGCTTGCGAGCCAAGCGCGAGCGATCGGTTTCCATCCGCGCATACACGTTCTTCTCGATGCTCGGTGGAAGCTCGGTCCGGTTGATGCGGACGTCTTGGATCGCGATCCCCGAGCTTTCCAACGACGCGGCCGAATCCTTGACGATCGTCTGCATGATCTCGATTCGCTGGTCGGTCAGCACCTGCGTGAGCGTCTTGGTTCCGATGACCTCGCGTACCTGTGCGCGCACCACGCGGTCGAGCTGTTTTTCGGCCTGGCTTCGCCCGCGTGGAAAAGAGGAGTGAAACAGGATCGGGGCCGCGATTCTCCACATCACGTAGTTGTCGACGACGATTCGCTCTTGATCGATCGTCTGGATCACGTCGGATTCGGTGTTGAGATACAACAGGCGGCGGTCGAAGGGCACCGCCTCTTCGATCAACGGAACGCGAAGCGCCCAACCGGGCTCGATGACCGCGCGCGGCTCCCCCAAGCTCAAGATCAGCTGCTGTTGGCCTTCTTTGTTGATGACGACCGGTCCAAAGCCCGCGTTGCCCGCAGCGATCAAACCCGTGATCACGAACCCCAAAACGAATATCGCGATGATCGCCTTACTCACTTTGGGCCCCCGAACTGCCTGCTTGCGGCGCCTGCCCCTGGGCGGAACGTCCCCCTTGCGCCGGTCCGGACGAGCCCTGTGCCGGGAATCCCTGGGAGAGCGGCAGATACGGCAACACCTGCGCGGTTCCCGGCTCGATGATGACCTTGTTCACAGCCGGCAAAACCTCCTCCATGGCCTCCAGGTACAGTCGCTTTTGGGTCACTTCGGGCGCAATCTTATATTCGTAGACCAACGCCGCGAACCGATGCGCCTCGCCCTTGGCTTCGGCGATTTTCGCGTCTCGATAACCTAGAGCCGCTTCAATGAGCTCTGTCGATTCCGCACGAGCCGTGGGCAGCAGTTCGTTCTTGTACCCCTCGGCCTTGTTCACGGTGAGACTCGCGTCCTGCGCGGCCGCGATGAC
>JAJDAM010000062.1 GCA_029261905.1 Deltaproteobacteria bacterium | reverse complement strand
GAGAAGGTCGATCGTTACTGGCATCGTGCTTCTCGTCACGTTCGGGATGCTCTACGCCATGCTCGATTCCGTTGTCGATTATCTGTTTGGGAGTCTGGTCTTCCAACCCACTGCCGGAGCGCAGCTCTCTCCCGAGGCGCTCGGGATCGACGCAGAGAGCATCTACCTCACCACCGAAGACGGAGTGAAGATTCACGCGTTCTACCTGCCCGGCCCTTCCCTGGCGCGCGCCAGTTGTGCGGTGTTGTTCCTGCACGGCAACGCCGGAAACTCGTCCCATCGCCTTCCCAATGCGGTCGAACTCATGCGTCTGGGCTGTGCGGTGCTGGTGGTCGACTATCGAGGGTACGGGTTGAGCGAGGGCAGCCCCACTGAACAGGGGAGCTACCGCGACGCACGAGCCGGCCTGGCTTACCTGGTCGATCGCGGCTTCCCGACCCGAGCGATCGTTCTGTTCGGTCGTTCACTCGGTGGCGCGGTCGCGATCGATCTCGCTCAGGACCGCGAGTTCGCTGGGGTAGTGCTCGAAAGCACGTTTACGTCCATTGCGGATGTGGCGCGTACGGTCGGCGGTGAGTTCATGAGTTTCTTTGCGGGTCGCCGCTACGACTCGATCCGAAAGATCGCGCGGGTTCGTTCCCCGCTGCTGTTCCTGCACGGCGATCGCGACGAAGTCATCGACTATGACCTCGGACTTCGCTTGTTCGACGCGGCGCCTGCACCAAAGCAGTTCCAGTCGATCCCAGGTGCAGGACACAATGACACCATGTTGATTGGAGGACGGGCGTATCTCGAGCGAATCCGCCGCTTCATCGACGAAGTCATTCCCAGGCGTGGCGATTCGTAACGCTCGATCGGCCAGGTCGACGAGACCCACAGAGCCAGCCGGGGCGCCATCGCCGCCGGCAGCGGAATGCTATCGTGGCTTGCCGCCGCTCGAATCGAGCGGCCACGAGCCAGACTCGAAGGTGATCTCGAAGGTGATGGTGAGCGACGAAAATCGAATCGCTGGGGGTGCAGCCGGTCGGGTCCTGGTGACAGGGGCCAATGGCCAATTGGGTCGCAGGCTCGTCGAGCGCTTGTCACGCAATGGAGTCTCGACCCGCGCGGTGGTGCGCTCCCAATCCGCTGCTGCCGAACTCTCGAAGTTATCGCTCGCAGTGCCGCCCGAGATCGTCGTACTGAACTACTCCGATACCGCCCGATTGATCGAAGCCGCGCGGGGTTGTGAGTACGCGGTCCACCTCGTCGGCATCCTGAAAGAAGGGGCCCGCAGCCGATACAGCGATGCCCACCAGGCTTCGAGTCGCTCGCTCGCAGCGGCAGCCGATGCTGCCGGTATGCGCAGGACGGTGTACCTCAGCATTCTCGGGGCAGATCCGGAGTCCCACAATGCCTGCCTGGCATCAAAGGGACACGCCGAACAGATTCTACTGCGCGCCAAGACGCCCGCGCTCATCTTGCGCGTCGCGATGGTGCTCGGCCCGGGTGACACCACGTCGCGCATCGTTCGAGGCGAAGCGCTCGCTCGAGTTCTCCCGCTACCCGGAGGGGGCTACACGCGAACCCAGCCGATCTACGCGGACGATCTCATCGATGCGATCGTCGCGGGTACAGTCGGAGGCGGATCGAACTCGGATCTGGACGACGTCGTACTCGATCTGGCCGGACCCGTGTCGCTCCCGCAGCGAGAATTCATCGAGAAGGCTGCGGCGCTCTACGGCAAGAGGCCGACAGTGGTATCGATTCCATTGAGGTTGGTCCGTGGCATCACCGGATTGGCGGAACGATTCCTTTCCGATCCGCCCTTCACGACGGCTTCTCTCGAAGTCATCAATGAAGATGATGACATCGATCCGAAACCTGCATGCGACCGACTGGGAATACGGCTCACTCCTTTGGACGAGATCCTGCGAAGATGCGTCGGACCGGAGGCACCCGAAGCGTGAGCGACACCCTGGACGAACGAGCATCCGCGAAGACACCGCGCTCCAAAGCTCCCCTTTGGCAACGGATGTTGCCGTGGTTGATCACAGCGGCTTGTTTTGCCTATCTCTATAGTCGGATCGACGCCCAGGCCGCTCGTCAGGACGAGACTGCTGCGACGTTCCTGATCGCGGTCTTCGCCAAAGTCAGTTGGGGAAAATGGCTGACCTTGATGATTCCCTACTCGGCGCTGTTCTTCCTGATCGATTCTCTCGTGGTGTGGCGCGTGGTCAATTGGTTCAACACGGATGTGCGTTACGTCGACATCCTGCCGATTCGAGGCAGCACCTACATCCTGAGCATCGTCAACGAACAGGTCGGCAAAGGCGCGATGGCGTTGTATCTGAATCGCCGCGAAGGCGTGCCAGGCTGGCAAGTCGGCTCGAGCATGCTGTTCATCATGTTTTGCGAATTCTTCTACCTGTTGATGTGGGCACTCATCGGTGTCTCTCTCGGTTGGGACGATTTCCCCGCCGTCTTTCACGCGATCCCATGGATCGCGGTGGGAGCGGTCGCGATATTCATCGTGTGGATTCTGTATTTTCGAGGCGCAATCGCCCCAACGAGTGCGTTGCGAGACCGCGATGTATTCCACGCCTTCCGTCGGGCGGCACCGTGGCAATACGGCGTGATCATCTTGCTGCGCTCACCCGCACTGTTGTCGGCGGTCGTCATCTACACGCTGGCACTGCGCCTGTTCGGAGTCGAAGTCGGTTTTCTCGAAATGCTCGGATACCTGCCGGTGATCTTCTTCGGCGCCGCAACACCGGGCCCGATGCGATCGGTAGCCATCTTGCTGTGGGTCACGCTGTTCCCGAACAACGCAGCTGAAATGACGGCTTTCGGACTCGTCCAACACAATTTCTTCATCTTCTTCAATGCAGCAATCGGACTGCTGTTCTTGCGCCGCGCGAATCGCGACCTGTTGCCGGGCTAGTCGAGAGATTTTCGGATCTCTTTCGCGTCGCCAGTTGACCCGACCCCTCGCTCTCCTGGACGTTCAGGTGTTGAGCTTTCGTTCCCTCATCAACAGGAAGAGCGGGCACGCAAACGCGAAAGCGACAGTCGGAATGAGCGCGAGATAGATCCACCAGTGCTTCATTTCGAGTTGGCGAGCTTCAGCGACCATCCAGATGATCACGGCCGTGCTCCCGACCAATAGATCCACGCTCAACGAGGCAGCCGCGGGGTTCGCAAAGCCTCCCGCAACGAACTCGATCACACCGCCGCTCGCGGACATGAATTGCAGGTTGTAGTACCACGGGATCACTGCACCCAACACCGCGAGCAGTGCGAAACAAATTTCCTTGAATGTCATGATTCCTCCTGTTTCGAGTCCGGCTCGCGGGGCACCGCGAAATCGAGCGGAACCCGCAGGCTCAGCGGCGAAGCGAAAATCGCACCCGATCCACGATCGACACGAGCGTGGAGACGACCAGTAGCCAGCCGAGCAGATTGACGAAGGGCGGATCCGGCCAGGGGAGTCCCAAGGTATCGCGAACGATCGGTACCCCGAGTACGACGAAGTAGGCGATCCCGTTCCAGCGCCCGAGCGAACTGGGTCGTGGGCCATCGGCCCTGGGGTTCCTCGCGTCGAGCGCATAGTGAACAAACGATGCAGCGATCAGAGTCGGCAGCAAAACCGGCAGCTCTCCGGCGCACGCCAGTGCGGCGGTCCCGACGCTGACAAAGATCGCGTCGGTCGAGTGGTCGATCAGACGTCCGAGTGCCGATGCTTCACCGTAGCGGCGAGCGACGATGCCGTCCGCAATGTCCGTGGTCACTGCCAGAGCGAAGACGACGGTTGCAATTGGCGCCGAACCCGAACTGATTGCGATCGCCAATACCGGTGCCGCGATCAGCCGGATCAGCGTCAGTCCGTTCGCGCGAGTCAACCAGAGGCTTTGGTCCGGCATCGCTCCACTTTAACCCGAATCGGATCGCTTGCGTGAAGTGACATCACCAGACCGCTAACCTGCACCCCGATTTGGTTCGAGGCAGTTTGACGGAGTGCGAAGTGGGGTTGGTGGTGATCCAGAGATTCAAAGAAGCAGTGGCGGCCAGAGCTACACTCGAGGCGGCCGCCCGATTCGTGGCTGTAGTGGCGCTCGTGGCGACGAGTGCGTGCAGCGGGGATTCCGATTCCTCGGCTGACCCGGCAGTCGCGCGCGGTGAGACGATTTATCGAAATATCTGCGTCGTTTGTCACAACGCTGATCCGAACGAACAGGGCACCATGGGACCCGCGATCGCTCGGGCGACGCGAGACGTACTGGAAGCCAAGGTCCTTCGCGGCGAGTACCCCGCTGGCTATACACCCGCCCGCGAGACGCATCAGATGCCCCAGTTCGAATACCTGGAGCCGAATCTGGACGACATCGAAGCCTTCATCGCCAGCCGGAGGAAGTGAACTCCGGCTGGCGAGAGGCTTCAGTTACAACGAACCAAACCCAACTACTTCCAACTACTTCCCACTACTTCAGCAATACGAACATCGCGGCGAAGAGCACGACCACGACCCCGAGACCACCGTGAATCGTGCCTCTCACGGTTGCCAGCAGCTTCTGCGTCGGCAGTCCTGGCCCGAGAATCGCACCGGCTTCCATGATTCCGATCACGACGAGTGCGACGATCCAATAGATCATCAGTGACCCACCACCGGTATCCAGACTCGCGGTCAACGACGGGTAGTGGCTCGCAGCGGCCATGAAAAACAGCATCGGAATCGAGAGCAGCGTATTCGTTCGCGACGCCAACCCGGCGCGTTGCCCGCGAGCTGCCGCAGCCGGGTCCGGCTCACCGCCACCCGCGACGTTGTTCGCGTTCGCGATCACGACCTGCTGTGCCGGCCAGATGATGAACCAGACGTTGGCCCACATCAGCAATCCCATCAGTCCACCGGTCAGGATTCGGGTCATGTAACCGCCCGAAAGCGAGTTTCCCATGCCCAACTTCATCAAGATGATCAGCACGCCACTGGCCGCCGTGAACATCGCACCCCAGCGGAACCACCAGAGTGCGTCCGGCACCAAGCCGCGCGTGATCGCGCTCTTCGACTCGCCGCCCAGATCCGTGCCGAAGAACGGTGTCTGGATGAAGTTGAAGTAGTAGAGACTCCCGATCCAAGTGAGTCCGGACAGACAGTGAATCCACCGGAGCAGGAATTCACCGAATTCCATCTACCGCC
>JAJDAM010000061.1 GCA_029261905.1 Deltaproteobacteria bacterium | reverse complement strand
CCAAGGATACCGAGGCGATCGCCAGCATGTTGCTCGAGGGCGACCCTCGGGCGGAAACCGACGAATTCAACGAGATCGACCTCGCCTTCGAGCTCCCGGGCGAAGGTCGATTCCGCGTCAACATCTCTCGCCAGCGACGCTGCTGCAACATCGTGCTTCGCGTCATCCCCCTGCAGATCCGCACGTTCGAGGAGCTGAATCTCCCGAGCACTTTGCGAGACGTCGCGAAACTCCAGCGCGGCTACGTGCTCGTCACCGGTGCGACCGGCATGGGCAAGTCGACGACGCTCGCGACGATGATCGAGCAGATCAATCACATCCGGAAGGCCAAGATCGTCACGATCGAGGATCCGATCGAGTTCGTGTTCACTCACGACAAGAGCATCATCACTCAGCGCGAGGTCGGAACCGACACGACGTCGTTCCCGGATGCGCTGCGTGCGGCGCTGCGTCAGGACCCAGACGTGATCATGGTCGGCGAGATGCGCGATCAGGTCACCGTCGACACGTCGTTGAAGGCCGCCGAAACCGGACACCTCGTTCTCTCGTCGATCCACACCAACGACGTCCACTCCACGATCAACCGGCTGGTGTCGTTTTTCCCGCCCGAAGAGCAGCTTCAAGTGCGGGCGCGTCTCGCAGACAATCTGGCCGCCGTCATTTCGCTTCGACTGATGCCGACCAAGAAACAGACGGCCCGGGTTCCCGCGGTCGAGATCATGAGGGCCACCCGCAGCATCCAGGAATGCATCAAGGATCCGAGCAAGACCCACGAGATCCTCGACTACATCGCGCGCGGTCGCGGCGAGTTGATGCAGACCTTCGATCAGCACCTGCTCGACCTGTTGCGCGCAAACAAGATTTCCGTCGAGACGGCACTGAACGCCGCCACCAACCCGGCCGACTTCAAGACGAAGCTCGCACTCGAAGGGGGAGACCCCGAGGCTGCAGCTGACGTGGAACAGGTCAAGGGTCCGTTCGAACTCGAAGCGGATACCCGATTCTAGGCTCGGAGGCGTCATTGAGCGCCGAACCCTCAGTCCAGCGACAGTCCGCCTCTGCCACTCAACGGCTGGCTGCCGCACTACGCAACAGCGCGTCGAAATTGTCCGAGCAGGTCGGTGGCGGGCTCGTGCTCGTGTTCGCCGCAGCTCCCGGTGACCGATCGCTCGAGAATGCCTCCCGGCTGCGCGCGGCATCCGGATTCCTGGTTGCAGAATCGGCGCGAGAAGCCGCCCAGAGCCTGCTCGCCAACGTACGAGAAGTCATCTCCAACGGCGTAGAAAGAACCCTCGCCCCGCTTCCGACCCTCGGCGAACGTGCCGCCGGAGGCTTGATCGTCGTTCCGATGAGCCTCGATGGTGATAGCCATGGTGCGTTGGTGATCGGTGCGCCCCACCCCATCGACGAATCGAGCAAAGAGACGATTCGACTCGAAGCGCAGTATCTCGCACTCCGCGTCGACCATACGCATATCGGTGCAGAACTCGAAGCGGCCCAGTCTGAGCTCGAGGCGCACAACCAGAGCGCGAACCAGGCCGAGCGGGTAATCCCGGAAGAAAACGAAGAAGTCCTGAAATTGTCCGAGGCTCTATTCGCTCAGGACATCGAACTGCTGCGCACCAACGAAAAGCTGGGCGAGATCGAAAAGCTCAAGAACGACTTCATCGAGAAGATGTCGCGCGAGCTGCGAACGCCTCTCAACAGCATCATCGAGGCGATCATCTCCGTCCTCACGGGCGAGAACGAGACGCTCAGCGACACATCCAAGGCCAGCCTCCGCTGCGCACTGGATGACGGCACCGAGTTTCTCAGGACCCTGCAGAACATTCTCGACCTGTGGCGCATCAAGCAGCGGGAGCTGCCCGTCGAAGTCCAGGACGTCAACATCCGAGAAGTCATCGACGAGGCCATTTTCAGCGTCCAGGATCGCATCGGCGACAAGCCGCTGTTGATCGAGCTGCACGTCGAGGAGCCGTTCCCGAAGATCCGGACGGACCTTGCGAAGATCAATCAGATCCTATTCCTGCTGTTGGAAAACGCAGTAAAATTCACTGAGAGCGGAAAGGTCACGATCACGGCAAGGCTCGAGGATTTGAATCTGCATTGCGAAGTGAAGGACACCGGCATCGGCATCTGTGCAGACGATCAGCCGTACATCTTCGACGAGTTCTTCCAGGTCGACGATTCACCCTCTCGCAGTGGCGGAGCCGGGCTGGGCCTGGCCCTGGTCCGCGACCTCGCCGTGCTGCTGGAAGGAGAAGTCGCCGTCAGCAGCGATGTGGGTCGCGGCACGACCGTTTCACTGCAGATCCCGGTGACGGACAGCCCGACCACCAGCTAGCAGCCTGCTGGAGCGCTTCGGGCTGGCAGTAGATCGCCCTGGCGGTCTATTCCTCGGGATCAGTCGCTTCGCCCGGGTAGTTCGGCTTGATGTAGCCGGCGGCGATTTCGCGAAGAGCGACGACGACTTCCTTGTTCTCTTCAGAGTCGACGAGCGCCGTAGCACCACGCTTGAGCTGCTTGGTGCGGATCGCAGCCATCTGGACGAGATTGAAGCGATTCGGAACGACGCGGATGCAGTCTTCGATCGTAATGCGTGCCATTGGGCCCTCGGGTGCTGAATCTCGGGCGCAGAGACTAGATCAGGCCCCAAAAGAAGGAAACCCCGGCCGACGATGAACGCCGGCCGAGGTCCTGCGACCTCCCATGCTTTCGCACAAGAGGCCGATTCGGTGAAGTAATTACTTCTTCCGTCGACGAACCTTCTTGCGGGTCGCCTTCTTGCGAGTTGCTTTCTTGCGAGTTGCCTTCTTCTTGCCGGCCTTCTTCCTGGCCTTTTTCTTTGTTGCTTTTTTCTTGCCGGCCTTCTTCTTGGCCTTTTTCTTTGTTGCTTTTTTCTTGGTGGCCTTCTTCTTGGCCTTTTTCTTGGTCGCCTTCTTCTTGGCGGCCTTCTTCTTTGTTGCCTTCTTCTTGGTGGCCTTCTTTCGAGTGGCCTTCTTCTTGGTGGCCTTCTTTCGAGTGGCCTTC
>JAJDAM010000060.1 GCA_029261905.1 Deltaproteobacteria bacterium | reverse complement strand
GTGAAACAGCAGGCATTGGCGTCCGAGTCGAGCGAGATGCCGCGCGATCGTCGAGTGCGAGCCCCCGGTCTCGTGGGTGATCTGACGAAGACCCGAACAGGCGAGCGAGCGATAGAAGATGGCCCGCAGCAGTTCGGGTCGTCGCAGCCAATAGGTAGGTGAGAAGGTTTGTGAACTGAAGTTCCGAGCGCAGGAACGACAAACGTACCGCTGGATGCGTTGCGGCGCGGCCTTGCGCTCGAAGAAGCCCTTCTTCTTGTAGATCCAAGTGGTTGGATCTGCGTGGGAATCACAATCCGGGTTCGGACAAAAGGGCGGCTTGCGACGGTAGGCATGTCTCGGCATGCACTTGGACAGAGCACGTACTGTGCCAGACCCATTCTTCAGACCACAACTCAACCTTTGCGGAACTGCGAAAAATCGGGCGCTCGCTTCTGCAAGAATGCGGTGACGGCCTCGATATTCTCCGGCGAACCCGCTTGGGCCATCATTCCCTCCCCTTCCGCCTTTCTCGCAGCAGCAATCGCGGCCTGATGCGAGACCATCAATGTCCGCTTGGTTGCGCGCAATGACGAGACCGGCCACTGGGCGATTTCTCGGGCTTTGGCGAGGGCCGTTTCCAGCAACTCCTGATCCGAAACGGCCCGCAATGCGATACCGAGCTCTACCGCCCGCGCGGCATCGATCCACTGCGCGGTATAGAACAGCTCGTTTGCGCGTTGCGTACCGATGCGTGCCTGAAGCAGATAGCTGCTGGCCAACTCCGGGACCAACCCCAGATTGACGAACGGCAGCCGCAGGCGAACGCTCTCGCCGACATAGACCAGATCGCAGGCAAACAGCAGCGTGCAACCACCCCCCACGCCGACCCCTTTCGCCGCCGCGAGCAGCGGCTTGTCGAAGCCGAACACGGCGTCCACACAGCCCTCGAACCCGTTGGGGTGACCGTCAGCTCGTGGCTCGGCGCTGCCCGAGAAGGCGGCCAGATCCTGGCCGGCCGAAAAGTCCTTTCCGGCGCCGGTGATCACTGCGACTGCCACCCGGTTGTCTTCCCGTGCCCGGTTCAGCGCATCGCGCAAGCCATCCCACTGCGGATCGTTGAATGCGTTCTTCTTGTCGGGGCGATTGAGCGTGATGAGCAGGACACCCTCAGCATCCAACTGTTCGAGCACCGGTTGTTCAGGCAACGGAAAATCCTCCTCGATTCAGATTTCGAATTCGATCGCGTCGAAATCGGCGATCAGACTGCAAGTCGCGTCTCTTTTTTCGTGATCCAGCTCACGGTTCATTGAATAGTCTGTGCTAACACTCAAGTGTTGGCGGATTCTTTCGAAAGAACATGTTGACTGTGGCGTGCAAAGGCGTGAAAAAGTCGGAAACGAGAACCGGGAACGACCGCGCCAAGCAACACGAGACCAACAAGTTGCCGGAATCGGAAACGGTTCGGAAACGAGAGCCGGCGAAATCGATGAACGGTCAGTCAACACGGTGATTCACTACGGGTCGACCGGCTAGGGGATGGGGGAACAACGGGTGAGCCGCGCACTGAAGAGTCAAAAGCTCTGGCTATCTTTGACCTACCTGGGCTTGATTCTACTGATGGCCCGGACATACGCCTGAAGCTTCCCAGTCCTCGGCTGACCCGCTCTCGGTCACCCGTCGCTTTCCTGCACCGTCCGACGCTCTTTCCCGGCAGTCCTCTCGGCGCCTCCGCGGCAGCTTCCCGTTGCTGATCCGCCTCTCACTGGCTAGGCGGGCAAGGCTTCGACCGGAGCCAGTATCTCTGTTGCGTTGAAGAAATACGAGATCTCGATTCGAGCAGTTTCCGGCGCATCAGATCCGTGAGCGGCATTTCGTTCGATGTCGGTACCGTGGTCGCCCCGAATCGTCCCGGCTTCGGCGGCCGTGGAGTCGGTTGGTCCCATCAGTTCGCGATTCTTGGCAATCGCGTCGGGACCTTCGAGGGCGCTGACGACGATGGGCCCTTCGGTCATGAATTTCACGAGGTCCTTGAAGAACGGTCGTTCCTTGTGGACCGCGTAGAAACCCTGCGCCTGTGCCTGGGTGAGTTGCATCTTCTTGAGCGCAATGATCGTGAGCCCCGCCTTTTCGAATCGGCTCAAGATGTCGCCGGCCGCGCCCGCGGCCACCGCGTCGGGTTTTACGATCGATAGAGTTCGCTCTACATCGGGCATGTCGCCAGTCTCCTTTTGATGGAGTTGCTTGGTTGAAGTTTCTTGATTGAAGAGGTTGATTGAGATTCTCTCGATCAATCGGGAAGATGGGAGGGACCTCGTGCTCGCTTCGGCGTCGAATCCGGTCCAACCCCGTGCACGCTGCGACGAAGTGCTCGACGGTCGCGAAGCTGATCAGGAGGCGGCGGAGCTTAGCCGTAGCCGTCGTCCGTGGGTAGGCCCCGCATCGACTCGGAAAGCCGCCGTCAGGCTTCGTTCACCGTTACCGATCAACGAGCCAATGGCCGGATGTTCCGGAGCAGCTTCTGGACGTCTGGATGGTCCGGGTCGAGTTCCACGGCGGCACGCAACGCCTCGGACGCCGCCTCACCGTCGCCCTGTCTGGCTGCGATCCTCACCAGCATCGCGAACGCCTCGACGTTCGGACGCAACTCGCTGCTACGCCTCGCGCTGCTGGCCGCTGCTGTCAGCTCACCGGCCCGCAGCTCGAGTCTCGCCAGGTCGAGGCGTAGTCGCGCGCTGTCGCGGCCAAACCAGTTGCGGTGTTCGAGCCCCCTGCGGACCGCCGCGAGATCGGCGCGCGCGAAGGCCTGCTGGGTGCGCACGAGGTCCAACTTGAGGCCCAGCGAGACGATCAGGCAGAAGGCACCAATGGCCAGCGCAACGCGCATCCCGAGGCCTCGCCCCGCTGCCAGGTCTGGGTCGGGCAGCACAGATTCCGAGCTGGGGCGAAGCAGCATTTTCGCGACCCGCCCGTCGCGCAGTTTCCAGATTGCCCCATCGAGGATGAAGTGGTGAATGTTCACGACACTAGCCGTCAGAAGAGCAAGGCCAGAATCAAACGGCAAAACGCCGATCAGGTTGGGCGCAAAGACCAGGGTCGGGAAGACCCAGAGCGCACTGCCGACCAACAAGGTCTTCCCAAGATATTTGACTCGCGCTTGCCGCGTTTCCGAACCGGCAGCGTAGTAGCAGGTGATCCACAGATACTGAGCGAAATGGGCGGCGGCCACCCACATGAACGCGTACGCCCGACTCTTGTACGCCAGCGGGTCGATTCCCTGAAACCAGCCCATCTGCACCGCGACGGTCGGTAGCGCAAACCACAGTGCTTGGATGAATAGGACCAACATCGAAGGCAGTAGATCCCGGATCGACGATTTCCTGAGCAAGCTCAGCAACGCGATCGCCAGGCTCACGCAATAGGTGGCTCCCGATATCCAGACTGCGGCGAGTTGGATCGTTGGCGAAATCCCGAGACCGACGAACTGAAAGACGGTGCCGTCGTAGTCGACCGGCGCGAAATTGAGAGAGCCGGGAGTGCCAGGTGAGTCGGACCCCGCGCCGGCGCCCTGGACCGCCATGAACACCAGCGCGTACGAAGCGAGAAACGATGTGTAGAGGGCCCGCTTCGCGACAGGGCTGACGGCGACCCCGCGCCGCCGCAAGAACAGCAAAGCAATCCCGTAGTTCTGGCCCGAGTAGTGCCAAGGGCTCCAG
>JAJDAM010000059.1 GCA_029261905.1 Deltaproteobacteria bacterium | reverse complement strand
GCAGCGGATGATCGCGCTGCAGGCAACGGTGCGCTGCCCACAACGGTCCCGACCGCGAGTGTCTCGCATCTCTGTTCGCTGGCTGCAGATCTCGCGTTCAACGAGCTGCTGCGACGCGAGGCCGGCCACGCGTCGCAGCAGCTCGTTGAACGCGAGATCTGCAGCCAGCGAACAGAGATGCGAGACACTCGCGGTCGGGACCGTTGTGGGCAGCGCACCGTTGCCTGCAGCGCGATCATCCGCTGCACAAGAGAACACTTCGCCGCGATCGAGCGCGTCCCATTCCTCCGCCAGGAGCCCACAGCAGAGGCCCGGCCCGGATCCATCGTCACCGCCGTCGACCGCACGCACGACCGCGGAGAGCGTGCGTCCGTAAACGGCAGCCTGGATGACCGGGATGCCGAGTCGCAGCGCGCGCTCGCTCAGCGACACCTCTGCGGAGACGTTGTCACTCGCGAGAAAAATGTAGTCGAGGCCGGCCAGCACCGAAGTCGGCAGCGCCGCCAAATCCTGCTCCAGCACGAGCACCTGCGTGGAAGGACTCACGGCTTTCGCCAACTCGCCGGCGACGCTCGCTTTCGAGCGGCCGAGATCGCGGGGGAAAATCGGGTGCGTCAACACGCTGGTCGGCTTCAGTTTGGCGCGGTCGACGATGACCATCGTGTGGGGTGCCAGACGAGCGGTGTGGAAGGCAAGATGCATGCCCACCGAACCCGTGCAGAACACGCCGATTTTGAGCGCGCGGAACTTCGAGCCCGCGTCATCGGGTGCGTCGATGAACGCGGGCAGCCGCGCGTCGCGGTCGAGCCCCGACATCACTTCGAGTTCTCGGCCGACGATCGATTCGACTTTGCGGACCTGGGGAGAGCGTACGCACATGATCAAAGCTCCGGGAGTTCGCGATAGCCGGTCTCCAATGAGATGCGGCCGTCGCACGAGGGGCAGGTGTCGGTGAGCAGCGCGCACTCCAGACGACGATCCGCCGGGGTCGACTCGTCCTCGATGTGGAGGGCTGCGTTGCAGCCGTGTACGTAAACGCGGCTCTTCGCACTGATGGGCGTGCGGCAAAACCCGCAGATCCGACCGATGTGCACCTCGGAGGGCGGGCCGGCTTCGAATCGGGTGAACTCGACCGCGTGCAGCACCGCGTCGTCGAGCTGCACCTCATCGCCAACGTTCAGCAGGCTCAGTGAGCCCGCCGGCGCACCATTGATGCGAACATCCAACCCCTCGGGGCAGTGCATCAACGCGGACACGCGGCCGTCGACCGACATCGACTCGAACAGCAGTTCGCTCGAGGTCTCCGGCTCGGCGTCGGAAGCGACATCGAACTGCAGCCGCGACGGCTCGACATCGACGCGAAGGGTCTGCGCGCCGTCGCCGAGTTCGAGCACGTTCAGTTCGGCGGCGTCGTGTCGCTCGGCTTTTTCATCGAACGGCGCGACGATGAAGTCGATACGTGATGTGCTTCCGGTGGGCGGCATGAACGACCTCTCCGTTGGCCTCGATCGCGACTTACTTCGCGAACGCAAAACTTTTTTCTTTACCCAATCATCTATATCGACTTTCGTGGAACCGCACGATGGTCGGGCACTCGAGTGAGTACATGAGTGCCGAGATGAGTACGCGCGCGCAGTGATGTTTTCACCGCGATCATCGAAAAGGCACCGTCTTGAAACTCGCCCCGACGCGATAGCCGACCAACGTACGCGTCTCGATGATCGGCGGCAGGCCGTCGCGACTCACGCGGGCGGCCTGGGCGAAGTTTTCCTTCACCTGCCGGCGAAGTTCGGAGACGAGCGCGCGCACGCCGTACACGTTCAACGCATTCTTGCGGTTCGATAGCGCCGAGTAGCGCTCGCCAACGGTCGTCGCAGTGAGGAATCCGCGCCACTGTTCCACACGCGCGCGTTCGTTTGTGGCGGATCCCAACACGGTGAGGAGTCGGCCGTACCGGCCACCCAGAATGAAGCTGTCGATCACGTTGCGGTCTTCGTCGCAAACGCAGAGGACGAACGAGGAACCGAACGGATCGAGAATCCACAACTCGAAATGCAGTTCGTGATATACAGTCGTGAACGTTTCGTCTTTCACTTCTTCTTGCATTGAATCGGGCATGATGCGAACTCCCTTCCCGAGGAATTGCGTTCACCATGTCTCCCAACGCAATCCGTGTGCCATGCCGCGGAACGTCGCGCAGAGGTCGGAACCCCTTGTTCTCAAAAGAGATCAGCAATGTGTTGGTCGCGGCGATCGCGGTATGTGATCCGCCGAGAGAAAACGTTTTCCGATTTTGGAGAAAAGGCCCAAAATAGGCGATGGCACGATCGAGACAGATCTCGTCACGAGTTGGATCGAGTCCGATGTCTGATATGGTGTCGAATCCCCCCGATTTGAGTCGAAGTTGGCACAGAACGGCATAATTAGTCACGATCTTGACAGCCTCGGGGGCTGAAAAACCGCTGATTCGAGTTGGATTTGTGTTGTCATTTCAAGGACAAATCTGGCTCAATGAGATGGCCCGAAGCGATGGGCCCATGAGACAGGCCAGCGCGATAGGACTGCGTGAACACCGCGATGGAAAGGAGAACCCAATGCCCCCCACTCCCCCGGCGACAGGCGAACCCTCGGAACTTCGGCTGGTCCGTGCGTTGAAGGTGCGCCTCGACGGTCTCGATGGAAACTACTCGGCGCTTGCGCGCAGCATCGGCATGGCTCAATCGGGAACGGAGAGGCCCGTCGACGATGCTGACATCCCGATCCCGATCGATCGGCGCAAGCTGCACAGTGTGATCAACGGCGAAGCCAATTCGCTCACGCTCGGAGACCTGCGCGTGCTCGATCGTTACCTCGAGGTGTTCGGAGAAGGCCTCGCGTTTCACCCGCTGTTCGAAAAGCCCGCGCTGTTGCAGTCACTCGCAGAGTGCAAGCTGGTCAATTTCCTGATCGGCTCGCGCTCGGTGGAACTGCGCCAGAACTTTTCGCACTGGGACCTGCTCGGAATGGCGGAGATCATGCGCCTGCTCAACACGTGTGGCACGAACGTGCAGTTCGACATCCGCGAAGTGTCGGAAGACATGAACGATCAACGTTTGTTGTCGAAGCGGGTGAGGTGGCGCGATTTGCTGGAAGAGGGACCGTCGCTCGTTTGCCTCGGGAGTTGTCGGACCATTCCGGCTTCGGAGTCGATTTTGCGAGCCATGTTTGGAGGCAAACCGTTTGGGAAGGACTCGTTGCGCAAAGAAGACCTTCCTTTCCATTTCGTATGGAGCGAAAAGCCACCGTACGTGGCGGACAGTCCTTTTCACGTGGTCAGCGAAGAGATCAAAGACATCGATGCCGCGGCGGCCAGGCTCGTCGCCAAAGGCGAGGCCTCGGCGCTCGTGCTCGGCGACCACGTCGTGGTCGATCAGGTGACTCCGCAGCGCGGTGGCGAGGCTTACGGAGTTTGCGTCGCGCAACGCCGAGGCAACGGACAGGTCTGGTTGCTGGTGGCGGGAATCGCCGGCGTCGCGACCTACGTCGGAGCCAAACTCACGAAGGACTTCGCGATCCACCTTCCCGAGGCGAGAGACGGCAAGCCTTCCGGCGTCTACTGGTCGGTCATTCGCGTCAAGGTCAACAAACCGACCGCGAAAGAACTCCTCTCGAGCGTTCGCGACTTTCCGAACGAGTCGATCATCGAGGGTCCGAACCTGTGGACGCC
>JAJDAM010000058.1 GCA_029261905.1 Deltaproteobacteria bacterium | reverse complement strand
AGCCCCTGGGTGTGTCCCCCCAGGAATGCCAACGCGACGAACACGGCCAGTGCGATACTCCAGCGCGGCCGAGCCTCCTCCAGCAGACCGTGGAGTGACCAGACGATCGCGGGCAGCCAGGTCTGTGTGAACAGAAACGACACCTGGTAGATGCCCAGCAGCATTGGCGCCGACAGCGGGTACATCACGGCTGCAGCCAATCGCGGTGCAACGCTCAATCCGAGCCTTCGGCACAGCAGCCAGGCAAAGAATGCCGCCGCCGCTAAGTGAAAGATCGACAGGATGTCGAGCGCCCGGGCTGGAGAAAAGAGAGAGAGGGCCAGCAGATTGGGGGGATAGAGCACGCTGGCGAGGTGATTCGCGAGGATCGGTTGCCCTGCGTATTGATAGGGGTTCCAGATCGGAATGCGTCCCGATTGCAGCTCGTTGTGGAGAAACACGAGATTGGGCCAGGTGAAGGCCAGCAGGTCGCCCCCGGCCATGCGATTCAATTCGCCGGGCTGATCCAAGTGAATTCGGTGCAGCCAGAACAGCGCGATGGCGACGCACAGAAGCGAGAAGGCGATGAGGGCCGAGCGGCGATTTCGGCCGGGGCTCATGTACGCACGCTGGGAGGCCAGCTCCCGGGATGCTGGCGTTTCAAGGCTTCTTTCCGATCAGCAGAATCGAAACCCCGAACGGGATTTTGACACCGAGAAGTCGAGCCTCGAAGGAGAACACACGCGCCAGCAGCTCGTTCAGGGGCCCGTCTTTCACGATGTCGAAATCGGTGGAAACGCTGTCCGCATCCGCTGAAGATCGTTTGGGCAATGTCCGTGCGAGCAGCCGAATCGCCGCGATCGGAGGGAAGAGCAGCGAGTTGAAGTACCGCACCAGCGAGATATCGAAACCAGCCTCGCGCACGCGCTCGGCGAGCTGGATGCGGGTGTAGCGACGATAATGGTGCCCCGCGTCGTCCACATTGCCCCACAGGAATTCAAACGCGGGCACGCTGAGAAGGAGAGTTCCTCCGGGCTGGCAGACGCGATGGAGTTCGGACAAGGCCTGCGCGTCGTCTTCGACGTGTTCGATCGCATCGAGCGCAGAAACGGCGCCGAAGGCCTCGTCCTTGAACGGAAGCCGCGCTGCATCCGCCTGATAGGCTGACGAGAGCTCGCCTTGGTACACATTCAAGGGTCCCCTCTCGATGTCGATGCCGTGGATCGCGCTATTCGGGAAATGCGCCTTCAAGATATCGAGGTTGCCGCCGGCCCCGCACCCACAGTCGAGAACGGCTCGCGCATCCGAGTTCGTGCGCTGCAGCGCCGTCAGCAAAACGGCTCGCCGGCCGCGAAACCACCAATGGCTTCGCTCGAACTCGAGGAGTTGCTTGTAGAGCCTGGGGTCCAATTCCAATCCTGAGACGAGTGCAGGCCTGGGGCACCATCATCGCGTGGTAGAGTATCACGTGTTGATTTCTACGGGTTCGATCTGATGATTCACCAATTTCGTGGAAACCGGTGCCCGGGCGACGTGAATGCGCAACGAGGTCGCATTGCCGGCGAGTGAGAGCCCGGTGTCGCGTTGGGTGCTGACGTCATTGGCCGTGGTGTTGGTCGTCGAGACGGTGCTCTTCGTCACGTATGGCCGTTTCAACATGGACGAAGGTATCTACCTCAACACCGGTCGGCTGCTATTCGAGTACGGAATGTGGCCATACCGCGACTATCCCTTCTCTCAGGGGCCCGGTGCGCCGCTGCTCTACGGCTTGACCGATGCGCTGTTCGGGAACTCGCTGTTGTTGGGCCGCATCCTCTCTGCGGCGATGAGTCTCACCGTCGTTGCAGCCATGGCCTGGTTTGCGCATCGGATGCAAAACTGGGTGGCCGCTGCGCTCGTGCTGCTGTTGGTGATCGTCACCTTCCCGGCGATGTGGGTGTTCAGCCAGACTCGCACGGAGACACCGGCGATCTTTCTGGCGGTCCTCGCGACGATCGCGTGGTTCCAGCGGAAGGGTGGGGCGGCCGAATTCCGGGCCGGGCAAGTGGCTCGATGGGCGCTGGCGCCATCGCTGCTGGTCTGGGCCACGGCGTTTCGACTGACGTATGTATTTCCGCTGGCCGTCGTGTGTCTGTTGACCTTCTGGGAGCTGCGACGCTCGCCACGGACGCTTGGATGGACGGTCGGGATCATCGGAATCAATGGTCTTGCGGCCGCGCTGCCGATGCTCGTCTTCTGGGAGGATACGTTTTTTCACATCATCGAGTCGCAATGGGGCCGAGCCGAGCGACTGGGGTTGGACGAGCTTCCGCCGTCAGCGAGGTTCTGGTTCTTTCGGCAACCGGGGACCGGCTTTCGCGCGATCCTGTTCTTGAGTGCCTTTCCGCTGTTCGAGATCGTTCGCAATGCCCGCCGCGGTTGGCGACCCGCGGTAGGTCATGAATCCGCGACCCCGCTGACGTTTGTGATCGTGATGGCAGCGCTCACCTATCTTCCTTTGCTGACGTTCAAGCTCGGGTTTCACCAGTATTTCGTGAATGCCTCGCTGCTGTTGATCCTGGCGATCGGGATTTCGATTCCGAGTGTTGCGCGTTTGTCGAAGGGTGCTGGGATTTTCGTCTCGGTGGCATTCGCGATCGCGTGGGGGGCGAGTGCGTCGGATTCGCTCGCGCATCTCGAGAGATGGGTGTCGACCGATGCCCCCACGATCGCGAAACTCGCGCCGGTACGGCGTGAGGTCGAGGCGTTGACGCCCGACGGGTGCACGATGCTGACTCTCGAAACCCATATCGCGCTCGAGGCCGGCTGCGATGTGACCGCAGGGCTCGAATACTCGTACTTCTCGTACTTCCCTGACATGTCGGATTCGCATGCGCGCGAGCACGGTGTGCTGAATCGGAAGCTGCTGCTCGAAGGCTTGCGTGGCGATCCTCCCGAGTACGTGGCATTGACCCGGGAAGGTGCGAAGCAGATCACCGGACGCGAGTTCGACCGCAATGAACCCCCGATCTTGCGGCAGATGCAAGGTCGTTATCGACTGCTCCAAACCTTGAGATTGCCGATCGGACCGGTCTACCGCTTCTGGGACGAGGTCTATCTGTACGCTCGGATGGACTTGCAACCCTGATGCCGACGTCAACGAAGGGCTTGTGGGTCGGCACGCGCTGCAGTTTCTCGTTCTCGTTCTCGTTCTCGTTGTTGTTGTTGTTGTTGTTGTGGGCACCAGGGCTGTCGAGCGGAGCGTCGATCGTTCTGATTGGAGACTCGATCACGCGTGGTCGCGTGGATGGGGAAGGCCAGTCCTTTGCGGATCAGCTTCAAGAACTCCGCCCCGATGATCAGATTCGAAATGCCGGTTGCTCCGGATCGACGACCGGAGACTGGACGCGTCCCATCGGAGAACTGCGCGCCTGTCTGGCCGCCGGGGCGTACTCGCTGAATGCGAAACCGCTGATGCCCGCCGACATCGCAATCATCATGCTCGGCGCGAACGATGCGACGGGGTACTACGAACCCCATCCGATCGAAGCTTCCGATTACCGAGCGAATCTCGAGCGCCTGATCGAGATCGCGCGGTTCGATGTGGCGCACGTCGTGTTGCTGACCCCGACGCTCGACCCCCGGGCCCAGGAGCCGGTCAGACGGCGCCTGGAGGAATATCGAGAAGCGGTACTGGAGCTGTGCGGCTCGCTGGATCAGGTGCTGTGCGGGCCGGACCTCCAGCGGACGGTCAGCGGTCCGTCGCAAGGGCTGAACGAAGTGCATCCCAGCGAACTGGGGCACCGCAATATTGCGCAACAGCTCGACGCGTTCCTGGATGAGCTGCTGCCCGATCCGCTGAGCCAGTCCCAGACCGACACCTCGGGCGGTGTTCGTGCCGAATAGCACGAGAACCTCATCGAACTCGGATAGTTGGACTGAACCGGTTCAGATTTCTCTATGCTGCGCGAAGAGATGGGTGGGGCGATGAATTTGAACGAGTCGGTACCCGACAATCGCGAACCGTCTGGCATCGAAGAATTGTCTTCCGTCGAGGAGCTGTCTTCCCGCCGTGGTGCGCTTGGCCCGAGCGCACCGACCATCGGCCTGTTTCTATTCGACTGTGCGGACGCCGCCACACTGCGAAAGACGCTGGAGCGAATCCCCGATTCGGTCTGGGATTGGTTCGCTGAGGTCGTGGTCGTCGTAGAGCCGCAGCCGGGCGGCGATCCCGTTGGAGACGCACTGCTGTCGCTCGCCGGCGACCACCCTGTGCTGATCCACCGGCTCCCGCGCGAATCGGGCTTCGGAGGCGCGCGCAAGGCAGCCTTCGAGTACGCCCTCCGAAAGGGTTTCGACCACGTCGTCTTCATTCGGGGCGACGGTGTGCATCCGCCAGAAGCACTGCCGTCCCTGCTGGCTCCGATTCATCGCGATCCGGTTCAGGTGGTCACCGCTTCTCGGATGCTCTCGGGAAGCACGTCACTGCGGACTGGAATGGCTCCGTTGCGTTGGTTGGTACACGTTCTGGCGACTGGGATCGAAAACCGGATCCTCGGCTTGCGGTTGGGCGACTACGACACCGCCTACCGTGTGTACTCGTGCCGTGCGATCGAGCGAATCCGGTTTCAGCTCAACAACAACGATCGCCAGTTCGACGTCCAGATTCTGATCCAGCTGCGCGCGTTGCAGTTTCCGATCGCAGAAGTCGCCGTTCTTCCCGCTTGGAGCGAGTTCGACCACGAAGATCTCGGCATCGGAAACGCGTTCCGGTCGCTGGGCACGGCGTTCGAATACCGCCTTCACCAGCTACACGTGTTTCGACGCGGGCGCTATTTCGTCGACGAAGATGTCCACTACACGCTGAAGCTCAGTCGAACCGGCTCACACATGCAGGTGGTCGCCGCGATCGAGCCGGGGCGGCGCGTGCTCGATCTCGGGTGTTCGCAGGGGCTGTTGTCGAGGCCGTTGAAAGAAAAAGACGTTCGGGTCGTCGGCGTCGACATCGGTTCCGGTGAGGGGATCGCCGGAGAACTCGAGGCGTACTACCAACGCGATCTCGATTCGGCGCTGGACCTGCCGCTGGGACGTGAGTTCGACTACGTGGTCATCTCGGATGTCATCGAGCACCTGCGCAATCGACACGAGCTGCTGGTCGAGTCCCGACGGTTTCTCAAAGAAGGTGGCAGGCTCATCATCTCGACGCCCAACATCGCGCTGTGGTTCTATCGATTGTCGCTTCTCGTCGGCCGTTTCGAGTACGGACCGCGCGGTGTCCTCGACAGGACCCACGTCCACCTGTTTACCCGAGCCACCTTTCGCCGCGAGGTCGCGAGCGCGGGGTTTCACGTCGTACACGAGCGTGTGACCGCACTGCCGTTCGAGGTCGTGTTCCGGTCGACCGGCCGAAGCCGACTGGTCCGAACCATTTCGGGCATCTATCACGCGCTCGCACGGGCATGGCCCGAGCTGTTCGCCTATCAGATCATTCTGGAAGCTGAGATTACGACTCTCGACGAGGAGTCGACGTCCCGCTGATCGGGGCATCGAGGAGCGTTTGGTCGCCATCGACGCAGTGAAACAGCAACCCGGGCCGGTTGCGCGGCTGGCAGGACGTGGGGCGCCATTCGTGTTGGCCGCCATCTTGTCGCTCGCGGCCGTGCTGAGGATCCACGACCTCGACCTGCTCGAAATCTGGGTCGATGAGGGCAACTCGATTCTGACTGCGCGGCGATCGCTGTCGGCGATCCTGACGATCCTGAAACTCGATTCGAGTCCGCCCGCCTACTACCTCACGCTTCATTATTGGATGGCCGTGTTCGGCGACAGCCCGTTCGCGCTGCGCATGCTCTCGGTGCTAGGCAGCGTGTTGCTCGTCGCTGTCATCTACGGGGTCGGGCGTCGCTCGTTCGGGACTGCCGTCGGCTTGTGGGCGGCCTTCTTCGTGGCGACCTCGTCGACCCAGATCTTCTTCTCGCAGCAGGTCCGGATGTACACGTGGCTGTCGCTGCTGGCACTCGTGTCCGTCTGGTGGTTGGTGCGCTACCTCGAGTCGGGACGTCCGTTCGATCTTGCCGTGTGCCTGGCGGCGACAGCCATGGCGCTGTTTACGCACAACTTTGCACTCCACCTGCTGCTCGTGCTGGCCGTGGTGGTCGTGGCTTCCGGCCAACTCCTCACGCGGATGTGGGCGTGGGGTATCTCGGCAGTCACGATCGGCGTGGTCTACGCGCCGTGGTTGCCGACACTGCTGCGGCAATCCGCCAACGAAAACCACTACGCCTGGTTCCTGCCGGTGTGGCGAAAGCTCGGACCACTGGGCGTGATCGTAGACACCTTTCGCTCATACTCTCCGGCCGGCGAACGGGTCATGTTCGAATATCGCGGTGCGACCGACTGGTTTGGCGTCCCGGCGGCGGGGATGGCGCTGCTGGCACTGCTCGGCCTCGTCTCGCTGATCCGCCGACGGGGAGAACTGGGTCGGGCTGGCTGGGTGTGGGTTCCGGCGCTCCTGTTCGTCCCGATCGTGTCGGCCGTCTCGGTTTCGTTGCTGCTGACGCCACACTATGTACCCGGTCGGGTCGACCAGATGATGTTTCCCGCCTACGCGTTGCTCGCGGGCATCGCGATGTCGACGCTGCGCCCCGTGCTGCTCAGACCGATACTGGGCGTCGCGGTACTCGTCCTCTGTTTATTGAGCAAAGGAGACTTCTATACCGACTACCGCGAGTACGGTTTTCGCGGTGGCGATCGCGCACTCGCCACTGTCGTTCGCCGCCATCTCGAACCCGGTGATGTGATCGTGTGTACGTCGCTGATTCGCGCATCGGTGGAGTACTACCTGCGCGATGTCGATGTGACGATTCTCTCCTTTCCGAGAGAAACCGCCGGCCACCTCGGTGCACAGAACGACCACCGCTGGCTGGCCGACGAGAAGGGCCTGGCGCGCGAAGTCGGGCTCGTGATCAATGAGGCGCGAGCCGCGGCCGGTCCGCAGGGTCGGTTGTTTCTGCTTCGGGCGACGCGAGCGGTGAATGTGAAGATCTCGTCCGAGTCGTTGCATCGAGACCACAGCATCCGCCAGATCGAATACCTGGGGAAATTCGCGCAGGTTGCAACGCGCGAGACCGTCGAGTTGTCGATTCATCGATTGCGACGACCGCTGCCATCCGGCTCGCCCACAGAATGAGCTCGACTCGGCCGCGTCTCTGCGCGATGACGGGCCTGTGGCTGTTCGCATTGGCCGCGGCGGTTCGAATCGTCTACGTGATCTTGGTAGCCGACCATCCCGCGATTCGGTTTCCGATCGGCGACAGCCGCGCCTACCATCTGGCAGCGCTTCGGATCATGGAGGGCGATTGGCTGGGCAGCGAGGTCTTCTATCAGGACCCGCTGTACCCCTACCTGCTGGCGCTGCTGTACAGCGCGTTCGGTGTGGGGTCGATCGGCGTTTTGATCGCGCAGGCCTTGCTGGACTCGGTATCCGTCGTGTTCATCTACTGGACTGCGCGCATTCTATTCGACCAGAGAACCGCGGTGATTGCGGGCGTGCTGGCCGCGTTGTTCCGTGTCGCCTGGTTCTACGATGCGATCCTGTTGAAGGTGCCGCTGACGCTGCTGCTCGCGTCGTTGACCGCGTACCTTCTCGTTCGTGCGGATGGGCGGCGCTCGGCGGCCGCGTGGTTCGGTGCGGGGTTGGCGCTGGGCCTCGCCGCCCTCACACGGGGCAACTATCTGATCTTCGTGCCGATCCTGGTGCTCTGGTTGGCCCTGATCGCTCCGCTCCCAGGGCTGGCGGCGAGAACCCGGTCGGCCATGGCGCTCGGCGCCGGCCTCGTGATCGCGATTGCACCCGTCGCAGTTCGCAACTATGTCGTCGCGGATGACTTCGTGCTGATCACGAGCCAGGCGGGACAGAATTTCTACATCGGGAACTTTCGAGACAACGACTCGGGTGTGTACAAAGCGCCCTCGTTCGTGCTCGCCAACGCTGCCCATGAACAGGCCGACTTTCGTGCCGAGGGGGAGCGCCGCGCGGGACGCACGCTCAAACCCAGCGAACTCTCCCGTTTCTGGTTCGGCGAAGCCTTCCAGGAGATCGCAGCCGACCCGGCGCATTTCGCGCGCCATACGCTTCGAAAGGCGCGGCTGTTCTTCAATCACTACGAAATCCCGGACAACCAGAGTTTCGCGTTCTTCGCGCAGCACGTGACCGGCATGCTCCGGATTCCGACTCCGGGTTACGGAATACTGCTGCCGTTGGCTGCCTGCGGGGTCTGGCTGGCGCGTCGGAAACGGACCGCGTGGTTGTTGCTGCTGTTTTTTGCGAGCTACGCGGCGAGCGTCGTGCTGTTTTTCAATGTGTCCCGATACCGGATTCCCGCACTGCCGGCGGTTTCCGTGTTCGCGGGGTACGCGGTGTCGGCGGCGATCGAACTCGCGACGCGACGTGACTATCGCGCCATGATCGTGCCGGCGGCCTTGTTCGCGTTCGGCTTCTGGGTCACACAGGCCGACCTGATCCACGAAGACTTCGCCCTCTTTCGCGCCAACCTGGGCGGGGCGCATTCCCGTGGCGCCATGGAGCACCGACTGTTGGCGCTCGATCTCGCTGCGGCCGGCGACCGGTCCGGTGCACAGAGGGAGCATGCGGCGGCTTCGGAACTGTGGGATTCGACAGAAGAGCAGTACCGCAAGGGACTCGAGATCCAGCCCGACAACCGGCGCTTGGGTGGTGCACTCATGAGCCTGCTCGAGGGCCGTGCCGAGCGCGCGAAACAAGACGGCCGGCTCGATGTCGCATTGGAGGTGGCACAGCGGCTGACAGCCACCTTCCCGCAGTACGCGCCCGGTCACGTGGTTCTGGGAGAAATCCACGAGGCTCGGGGCGAACTCTCCAGGGCAGAGCGCGCACTCGCTCGGGCGGTCGTCATTTCGGCGGACCACCGCGCGCAGTCCGCGCTGGATCGGGTGCGAAGTGATTTGCGGGCGATGGATCGTGAATCACCGGGTCGGGCGGAAAGGCCATGAGAGATTCCGACGTGGAACTCTCACCGCCCGATTCGAGGAGTCGAGCCGTTTCGACCGTGGTGCTGGTGGCTACGTTCGTCGGGCTCGCCATGTGGAGTTTCGGACGCTGGCCAGACGTGCTCGTCGACTTCGGTCGCGAGCTCTACCTGCCGTGGCGCTTGGTGAACGGAGACGCTCTCTACGCCGACGTGGCCCATTTCAATGGACCGCTGTCCCCGTATCTCAATGCGCTCTGGTTTCAGATCTTCGGCGTTGGGCTGTCGACGTTGGTTTGGGTCAATCTCTTCGTGCTCGCGCTAATTTCTGCCGCGCTGGTTCGCTTGCTCGAGCGAATGGCCGACACGTTTACGGCCACCATCGGCGTCCTGTCGTTTCTGTGTATATTCGCGTTCGGCCACATGGTCGCCTACGGGAACTACAACTTCGTGACGCCTTATTCGCACGAAGTCGTTCACGGCTTCGGGTTGTCGCTTTGTGCTCTGCTGTGTGCGTCGAGGCGAACCGCCGAGACGAGTCGATGGGATGTCGCAACGGGCGTGCTGTTGGGTCTCGTTTTCTTGACGAAGGCGGAGGTCTTCGTCGCCGCCTTGCTGGGCGTGGGTGCCAGTTGGGCCTCCATCGGCCTTCGTCGTTCGGCAGACGCCGGGCCGACATGGCGACCTGTGGCCGTAGTGATCGCCAGCGCGTTGTTTCCCGTCATCTTCGCGGGGTTGCTGTTGTCCTTCTCGATGCCGGTGGGCGAAGCGTTCGTCGGGCTACTGGGCTCGTGGCCCGGAATCGTCAGTGGGGATGCCGCTTCGCTGCAGTTCTATCGGCGCTGGATGGGCATGGACCGGGTCGGCGCGAATCTGGCATCGATGAGTTTCGAATTCGGCGGGCTACTGGCGTTTATCGCGGTCGCAGCAGTTGCCGACCGCTTGTCGATCCGTCTGTCCCCCCGGCTATCGAGCCGGGCCCAGTTCGCAGTGGGGCTCGTGTTGGGAACGGGGATCGGGATTTTCTCTCTTGGGTGGTCGCTCGATTGGATGCGGGTGGGTCGGTCGCTCCCGCTCGTGGCGCTCTGTGGTGGCGCTTTCGCGTGGGTCCGATACTGGCGATCGGGTGAACGCTCACCGCGATCCGGCTCGGCGGAAATCGGATTCGCAGTGTTTGCGCTCGCGCTGCTGTTCAAGATGATTCTCGCCGCGCGCGTCTATCACTATGGTTTCGCGCTCGCGGCACCCGCCGGGATACTGCTCGTCGTGCTGTTGGTTGATTGGATTCCAAGCGAACTGCGAAAATGGGGGGGGTCGGGTCGCGTATTTCGCGGGGTGGCACTGGTGATGGTTGCCGTGGCTACGGGGAACTACGTCGAGCTCTCTGGTGCCCGATACGAGACCAAGACCGTTCCAATCGCGGAGAGCCCGGACACGTTCCTGGCGCGACCGCCGCAATCGGGTGTGCTGTCAGGCCGAGCTGCGCTGGTCGACGAGCTGTTGGTTCGATTGGACGCGCTACCCGAGGACGCGACGGTGTTGGTTTTGCCGGAAGGAGTGATGATCAACTATCTCGTACGGCGGCGCAGCCCGACGCGGTACGTCACGTATCTTCCGCCCGAGTTGATCCTGTTCGGAGAACAGGAGATGGTCGACGCACTGTCGTCCAATCCACCGACTGTGGTGGTGTTGGTGCACAAGGACACCCGCGAATACGGCTACCCGTTGTTCGGCCGCGACTATGGTCAACAGATCATGAACTGGGTACGCGAACGGTACGAACCCACTTCGCCGCTGCTCGGCGATGAACCACTCGCGCCAGGCTCGCGATTCGGCATCCGGGTCTGGGAAGCGCGTGCCACATCGTCTGGGGCCATTGATCGGGTGGGGCGGGCGCGTAGTGGCTGATTCGAATCATGCGTCGAGTGCGGGTCGCACGCCGGATTCGAAGGGCTCGCGTCGAATGCTGGCGGGATTGCTGCTCGCATTGACGCTCGGCGCGTACCTTCCGGTCGTCGAGAACGGCTACATCTGGGACGATGACGACTACGTCGTCAACAATACGACGCTGACGAGCGTAGACGGCTTGCGTCGGATGTGGTTCGAACTGGCCGCGATCCCGCAGTACTACCCGCTGGTGCATACCAGTTACTGGCTCGAGTATCACATCTGGGGGCTCGAGCCTTTGGGATATCACATCACGAATGTGTTGTTGCACGCGCTGGCAGCGGTCTTGCTGTGGCGTGTCTTACTGGTTCTCGGTGTTCCGGCCGCGTGGTGGGCAGCTGCGATCTTTGCGCTGCACCCGGTTCACGTCGAATCGGTCGCGTGGATCACCGAACGCAAGAACGTCCTTTCGGGAGTGTTCTATTTCGCTTCGTTTCTCGCATACCTCCACTGGGCCGGGTTTGGCCGTGCCGCGGCCA
Source organism: Deltaproteobacteria bacterium (assembly GCA_029261905.1). Taxonomy (GTDB): domain Bacteria; phylum Myxococcota_A; class UBA9160; order UBA9160; family SMWR01; genus JAJDAM01. The sequence continues at coordinate 2,088 of JAJDAM010000058.1, read as the reverse complement.
CGAACACCGGGGCCACGAGCACTGGGGTCACGGACAAGGCCGCTCGAACGGACCGGCTCTACGTCGCATCTCTGCTGTTGTTCGTCGCGGCCCTGCTCAGCAAGACCGTGACTTTGTCGCTACCGGCCGTGTTGTTGATCGTCACGTGGTGGAAGGGCCGGTCTGTCGATCGGTCGGTCGGCATCGCGTTGGCACCGTTCTTCGCGATTGGCCTCACATTCGGATTCGCGACGAGCCTCTATGAAACCCACCTGGTCGGTGCCTCGGATTCTGGTTGGGATCTTTCGGGTTCCGAGCGAGTGCTGGTCGCCGGGCGAGCCCTCTGGTTCTACCTCGGGAAGCTGGTGTGGCCGTTTCCGCTGATCTTCAACTACCCGCGTTGGCAACTGGACCCCGCGGCCGCGTGGCAATACGTCTATCCGGTACTCGCGGTCGGGGTGGGTGCTGGGTTGCTGGCTCTTTCGACACGGCTCGGTCGCGGTGCGGTATCTGTCGCGATGATCTTCGCGGGAACGCTGGTACCTGCGCTCGGCTTCTTCAACGTCTACCCGATGCGATATTCGTTCGTCGCGGATCACTTTCAATATCTCGCGAGTGCGGCGCCGATCGCGTACCTGTGTGGCGTCGTCGGATTCTGGGCGTCACGTTCTGGGCCGCTGGCCTCTCGTCTTGCGACCTTCGCTGGCGTTTCGATCCTTGTGCTGCTGGCCGCGCTCACCTGGCGTCAGATTCCGGTGTACCGGGACGTGGAGACACTGTGGCGGGACACGCTGGTCGGGAATCCGGACTCGTGGCTTTCACACTCGTCGCTTTGTGCGATCGAGGAGGAACGTGGAGAACTCGAATCGGCGCTGGCGCACTGCCAGGCCGCGCTGCGCCTCGAGCCCGACAATCACGAGTCGCACCATATATTCGCGATCCTCGCGATCGCTCGCGGTGACATCGAAGCGGGTATCCGTTCGTATCAGCGTGCACTCGATATCCGACCGGACTTCCCGCATTCGAGAAATGGTCTCGGTGCTGCACTGAATTCGCTGGAACGCTATGAAGAATCGATCGTGTTGTTTCGAGAAGTCCTGCGTTCGTACCCGGACTATGCCGAGGCGCATTCCAATCTCGGAAACGCTCTCGCGGCAACCGGCCAACTCGACGACGCCATCGCGCACCATCGCGCAGCGGTCGAACTGAATCCGCAGCTGGCTTCGGCGCACAACAATCTCGCAGCCGCCTTGCTTCAGAAGGGTGAACTCGAACAGGCGAGATCACACATGGAGCGCGTCGTCGAGTTGGTCCCGGATTCGAAAGCGGCACGCCGAAGCCTTGCGGGAATCGAGCGGCTCATCCGCAACCGAGCCGGCCCGTAGTGGCCACCGTTTTCTGGAAGTTCGCCGCGCGCCGAAGAGGGCGGCTGGTCGTTTGCTCGGGGCTGATCGCGATCGTGCTGGCGGCGACGATCAGCGCATTTCGCGTGCCGGTTCCTCGCATTCACGATGAATTCAGTGTGCTGTTGGCTGCCGACACCTTCGCGAGTGGTCGATTGACCAATCCGACCCACCCACTGTGGAAACACTTCGAGACCTTTCACGTCATTCACCAACCGAGCTACGCGTCCAAGTACCCACCGCTGCAGGGGGTCGTACTGGCGATGGGGACGGTGGCGGGACATCCGATCATCGGAGCGTGGCTGGCGACCGGGCTCGCGGTGGCCGCGTGCTGTTGGATGTTTCAAGGCTGGTTGCCGGGAAGATGGGCGCTGGTTGGAGTGTGCCTGGTAGCGCTCCACCACGGGGTCCAATTCTATTGGGGGCAGAGCTACTGGGGAGGCGCCGTCCCGATGATGGGAGGCGCGCTGTTGTACGGCGCGTGGGCGCGGCTGAGGCGCGGCCCTCGGCTGAGCGCTGCGATCTGGATGGCCGTCGGCGTTGGGGTTCTGGCGAACAGTCGGCCGTTCGAAGGGATGGTTGCAAGTGTTCCGGTCCTGGCGTGGCTGGCGCATCGCTGGTTGGGTGCGCGTGATCCGGGCCGTTGGGTCTGGTTTCGGCAGGTGGTGGCGCCCGCTGCGGTCGTGCTGGCGATCATCGCGGGCAT
>JAJDAM010000057.1 GCA_029261905.1 Deltaproteobacteria bacterium | reverse complement strand
AGTGCCCTAGAACGCTACGACGCTTGAGGTATGCTTCGAGATCCGTTTGAATAGAGGGATGTCGCCGGAATCTGAGCTGCTCGATGTGTGCCAGGTCGGCCGCGCGGGTATCCGGTAGATCTGCGGGCCAATGCGCTGCGGGACTCGAACCCGATCGCCAGACGGTTTCAATAGGTCGATTCGATGAGGACCGAGCCCTCCATTCCCCCCGATTCAAAGCCCGAAGGTGTGATCGACCGGGCGCTGGTCGTCTGGGTTCGCATCACGCTGCGACATCGACGTCTCGTGATCTGGAGTTTCACCGCAACAACGCTCGCATTGTTGGTGTACACGGCGCTCGAACTCGGGGTCAACGCGAGCCATACGGCCCTGCTTTCCGACGACCTCGAATTCTGGCAGCAATACACGGAGTTCGCGGAGGCCTTTCCGATCGTAGACGAAACGCTGTTCGTCGTGGTCGACGCGGATTCCGCGCTGCGAGCGCGAAGATCCACGCAGGCGCTCGCGGATCGGCTCGAGGCGACATCCAGCTTCACCAGTGTGTACGTCCCAGGGGGTGGTGAGTACTTCGAAAAGCACGGGCTTCTCTATCTTTCGGTAGACGAGCTCAACGACCTCACTGATCACCTCGCGAGCGTTCAACCGTGGCTCGCCGAGCTCGCGCAGGATCGCAGCCTGACGACCTTGGTGCGGGTTCTGGAGCAGGGGATCGAGTACGCGGAGGGAGACCCGGTCGTTGCAGACAACGTGAATGCGGTCTTCGATTCAGTGAGTCTCGCCGCCGAGGCCGTACTCGAAGGGCGTCCGAAGCCCATCTCGTGGGACGAACTGTTGGTTCGCCGATCGATGCCCGGCGACTCGGCCCGACAACTGATCCTGTTGGAAACCGACTTCGACTACGAAACCTTGCTACCCGCCGAGCACGCGATCGCGCTGATCCGACAGACGGCGCTCGAACTCGGTCTGACTCCGGAACGCGGCGTCACGGTTCGGATCACCGGCAATGTTGCACTGAACTATGAAGAGATGATCGGCGTTGCGCGAGGTTCGGTGGCGGCGATCGCCGGCTCGCTCGTTGTAGTCGGCTTGATTCTCTGGGCTGCGTTCGGATCGCGTCGCCTCGTCGTCGCGACTCTCGCAACGCTGCTGGTGGGGCTGGCGTGGACGGCCGCTTTCGCCGCACTGGCCGTGGGTCGTCTCAACGTGATCTCGGTGACGTTTGCGGTGCTCTTCATCGGTCTCGGCGTCGATTTCGGGATTCACCTGTGCATGCGCTTCGCGGAGTTGACCCGGCAGGGTTCGTCCCTCGACCATGCAATTCTGGGAACCGTTCGGAGTGTCGGGGGGTCGCTCGCTTTGTGCGCACTGACCACTGCGATCGGCTTTTTCGTCTTCATTCCCACCGACTATCGCGCGGTGGGTGAACTCGGCTTGATCGCGGGCACGGGGATGCCGATCAGCCTGTTCTGCAGCCTTACCTTGCTGCCGGCGATTCTGGCGGGCACCGACCCGAAGCGGATCGCGGAGACCCGGCCCGCACCCGAGTGGTTTACCGAGGCGCTGGTGCCGCTGGCAATCCGGTATTCGGGAACAGTCCTCATCGCTTCGGCAGTCGCGGGCGTTGCCGCGTTGCTCGCGCTTCCCCACCTGCGTTTCGACCACAATGTCGCGAGACTGCGCGATTCGTCGACGGAATCCGCGCAGACATTCGAAGATCTGCTCACCGAAAGCGATACATCGCCCTGGACGATGGACGCGATCGCCCCGACCTTGGCAGATGCCGAGCAGGTTGCCGCAAGGCTAGCGTCGCTACCGTTCGTCGAGCGTGCGGTCACGCTCGCCGACTACGTCCCGAGTGAACAAGAGGAAAAGCTCGAGATCCTGTCGGATCTGTCGTTCATCGTGCCGAATCCTGTGCTGTTCGAAGAATCTACGCCGAAGCTTCCGCTCGAAAACCAGATCGCCGCGCTTCGCGGGCTTCGTGAAATCATGGGAACGCCGTGGCTCCAGGCAGACGAATCGGGCGGTGTGGAAAGCGCGCGTAGCGCAGGGATCCAACTCGATCGGTTGCTCGAACGGCTCGAATCGCTCAGCGCGGCCAAGGGCGGCGAGGCAATCGACCAGTTCGAGAGCAGTCTGTTAGGCGAATTGCCGGATCAGATCTTCAGGCTCTGGAAAGCGATGGACGCCGAGCCAGTCGATCTCGCAAATCTGCCTCGCGATCTCTCCCGCCGGCTGGTCAACGAGGACGGCCGTGCTCGAATCGAGATCCTGCCAAGCGAAGACCTGGGTGACACCGCGGCCATCGAGCGGTTCGTCGATGGCGTTCGTGCAGAACTTCCCAACGCGACCGGTAGCGCGGTCACGATCCTGGAATGGGCTCGTGCAACCGTGCTCTCGTTCCAACAGGCGCTCACTGCCGCGATCATCGCCGTGACCCTGGTGGTATGGATACTGTGGCGGCGGGTTGGGGATCTGTTGTTGGTGATCTCGCCGTTGTTGCTGGCGGCGTTGTTAACCGCAGCCTCTGCAGCAGTCGTCGGGATCGAATTCAATTTCGTCAATGTGGCCGTATTGCCGCTCTTGTTGGGAATTGGGATCGACAGCGGAATCCACCTGGTACACCGCCATCGCGAGGCGCGACAACAATACGCCGCCGATCCCGCAGCGCCGATCACTGCCGCTGATGCCGGTGACGAACTGTTGGCAACGAGTACCGCGCACGCGGTGTTTTTCAGTGCGTCGACGACGATGGCGAGCTTCGGAAGCCTTGCGCTCGCCGGTCATGGCGGGATTTCCAGCCTCGGTCAACTTCTGTTGCTTGGATTGGTGCTGACCCTGGTGTGCAATCTCGTCGTATTGCCGGCACTGATTTCCCGATTCGAGAATCCGAGTTCGGAGCCGGCGGCTGGGTAGGAAGCCGATGCCGAAGTGTTCAGGCCGTCTGAGCGTGCGCACGATCGCCGTCGCGTCGATCGTGTTCGTTGCTACTGCGTGGCTGGCACCGCTGACGCGAGCCGAATCCGTGGATCTGAGTCGTGAGCCACGAGCCGATGTGGCCGAACAGCGGGTGAATGGCTGCGCGTTTTCACTCACCCATGACAAGCGCGAGCATTTTCTTCGCTATCGCAATCGTTGCGAGCAATCGATTGCGGAGAAAGGCCGACGTCTGGCCGGCCTGCTCGATGCGCTGTTTCCCGACGCGTTGCCGGCAGAGCTCGACTCGTTTGCCGCCGGACGCATGATTCAGCTGTCTCCGGAACTTTCACGGCGTCTCGCCGCGGCCGCCTATCGTTCGGATGCGTGGAGTGCGATGCTCGCTGCTCGACGCGCGCGCGGTGCAGGGGATCACGGCATGGCGAACGCCGTCGTCGCGAAGCTGATCGACGAAGGTATCGCGAAATCCTCGAGCCGTTTCGCGCCCGCGGTCTGAGGGCACACAGCGTCGGGATCGAGAAGGTTCTGATGGCGCCTTCCAATCGGGGGCCACTGCGTGAGTGGCTGGCCGAGCAATCCATCGTCAGCGAAGGCGAGCTTCCTTTCGATGCCATCGTGTGGTTTGGGTTGAACCGAAACGAACGATCGGAGCCCTGACCGGCGAACGCGACCGGGTGTCAGGCGGGGCTGGCGAGGCGCAGCGGCAACTCTCGAAGTCGCGTTCCGGTGGCGTCGAAGACGGCATTCGCAACAGCTGGCGCGATCGGTGGCGTGCCGGGCTCGCCCACGCCCGAGGGTGGGGCGTCGCTGGGAACGATGATGACTTCTATGTCCGGAGATTCTGCGAGTCGCAGCATGCGGTGCTGGTGAAAGTTGCTTTCGATCGCCGCGCCATCCTTGAAATTGATCTCGCCATAGAGCGCTGCAGTCAGGCCGAACAGGATTCCGCCTTCCATCTGTGCTTTCACGATGTCGGGATTGACTGCGAGCCCGCAGT
>JAJDAM010000056.1 GCA_029261905.1 Deltaproteobacteria bacterium | reverse complement strand
ATCCAGCGGAGGTTGGTTGTCACTTCCAGCATGCTTCGCATGATTGGAAAGGTCTGGAAGGCGTGCCCATCTTTGAGCTTCAAGATGCCCTGACCCATCTCGTAGAGGGCGAGGAGGTGGGTGTAGATGACTATCTGAAGCGCGCCGCCCTGACGTTTCCGCCGGATGGCGGAATCGACCAGCCTGAGGGCCTCTTGTAGGAGCCGTCTTGAGGCTCGAATCTCGCTTTCCGGCACGTTCACGGCTCACCTCGGTGCGCTCGCCTGCGTCGCAGAGTCCGCTCAGGAAGCACGACGGAGTGTCAGCCGTTGGTCGTTCGCCGCGCTAGTGCGCGAGCTGATGGAGGAACCGGATGCCGCTCTCAGCGCGCTGTTTCACGGCAACGAGCTCGTTCAGTTCAAAGCGTCCGGCGCGACCGTGCGTCCCGTCGTTGAAGACGCGGAAGAGCTTCAAGATATCCTCTACGTCCTCGTTCACGAAGTCCTCGATGGCGTCATCGAGAAGGCCCTTTTGAACAAGCAGGTACTTGAGCTTTGAGCGGCGAGTGAGCCGGCCGTCTTCGGTGCGGGTGTAGGTGGAGAGTTCGCGCTCGACCACGTCGTCCGGCGCCGCAGCATCCAGCGCCGCGATGAAGCACTCGCGAGCGCTCGTGCAGAAGTGTCTAGTGGCTTCAGGATTCTTCGGATTCAACGAGAAAAGGGCGCCGTCCCATCGGCCAGGAAGTTCTGCCGAAAACGCCTCGAGTTCACCGGCGAGCGTGGTGGACTGGAGCGCGGAAATCTCATCTGCCTCGGCGACATCGTCGCCATCAACAGCATTGGCTGCGCGCAGGCTATTTGCGGCTTCTTCTTCGGCGGCTGCGAAGAGCTCTTCGGGGTAGTTGGCCCGTCTTTGGTCGACCCGGACGAACGCCCGATGGACGCTCTCGGCGGAGACCGTCACTCGGCTCGTTCGTGTTGAGGATGCGCTTCGAAGCTTTGCTAGTTCGCGCTCCAGTTTTTGCTGGTTCGAGCGAACCTTCGCGTTGTGCGTTCGGACGCTCCGGTTGTAGTCGTCGACCGCGCGCTTTCGCTTCTGCTGATTCGCTCGAACCTTCTGGTTGTGGGCCCGAACCTTGCGGTTGTGGTCGTCGACTGCGCGCTTCTGCTTTGCTTGCGCTTGGCGCACCTGGCTCTTGAACTGGGACAGTGAGATTCGTCTCGGCACCGTGGTTTCCCCCATCGCTACGAGCGGCCGTGACGCGAAAGATTAGCAAAAGTCCATCAGTGCATATCCGCTACAAGGTGCATTGATAAACCCTTACAAATCGAGTACTTATGTTTGATAACGAATCTTATGACAAGTAGAAAATCGGAATGGCGACCGGCGCTTGGACGGCCCTTCGCCACACGGCTGTGCCAAGATTCGCGTCATCCCCTTGGAGGCCTGAATGAGATACTCGCTTCTTGCCATCGCACTCTTCTTCATGCCCTCAGCGATGAGCGCCCACCCGGACCACTCGACCGGCGCGTCCGTTGGTCTCCTGCACTATCTCGCCGACCCGTTCCATCTCTCGATGGCTGCAGCGGGAGTCCTGGTTCTTGTTGCCGTCTTGGGCGGGCTCCGGCGCAACCGTATGGCTCGCCCCCGCTGAACTCATCTCAGAAGAGTTCGAACGGTATCCGGACACTCAGAACGGCAACCAAGTCGTCCTCGAGCTGAGAGCCGTTCAGGTCTTGCCAGACCGGCACCTGGACAGACGCCTCAATGATGTAGTTCTTCGTGATGAACTGCACGCCCGGTGAGAGAAAGAGCACGTTCCCGCCCGATGCCCCCACGTTGGCTCCATCCATTCTCGTCTTCCCTGCCCAGCGACCGTTTAGCTCGAGGATGCCGTTTAGCTGAAGAAGCCTCTTCCCGAAACGCTCCGGCCAAAGTCTGTAGCGGTAGGCCAAGTCGTAGCGAAACTCGTCCCCCGCTTCGAAGTCGTGCCGCTCGGTGGAAACGGTGTAGAGCGCGTCCAGGTCGAGCTCGTGGCGATTTGCTGCCCAGGTGCCCACGGCGCCAAAGATTGGGTCAAAGGATGGGGTTCCAAAGCGGTCCGCTCCCGTCGGGAACTTCATCCCAGCCAAGAGCGCCACTCTTCTTGTCGAGAGCGGCGCGTAGTCATCAACGAAGAAGGTGTATCGCCCGAGAAGCCGGAAATCTCCAACGGCTGAGGTCTTGTCTACGCTTCCGTCGCCGAGCTGAAGCCTTCGATGAGCGAGGATTGGAAGCGTTGCGAACGCGGTGAGCCTCGGCGTGATGCCGTAGACGAGCGTTTGCGGGGCGACCAGCGCATCGAGTTCTCGGCCGAGGCCGAGCGGGTCGTCGGTCGCCTGCCTGTACCGAAGCTGAGAGCGGAAGATGCCCTCGTCCTCTGCCACCGCGAGCGCCACGTTGGTGTTGATTCCTTGCGCGGCACTGGCACTTGGAAGGAGCAGCGCCAGAAGCGCCACTGCTGTGAGCCAGCGCCTCATTGCGACCCCTCCGAGAGCGGTTCAAAGACCTGCACCCGGTCGTTTCCGAAGTCGACGACGTAGATGCGGCCATCGGGTCCGATATCGAGGTCCGTCGGGCGTTCGAACTGGCCGGGGGCATCTCCTTGGGACCCAAAGAGGGCAACGAGCTTTCCAGCACTCGTGAAGACCTGAATTCGATGATTCTCAAAGTCCGCGACGTAGATGCGCCCGAGAGCATCCACGGCGACACCGGTTGCCACCCGAAATGAACCAGGGCCGTCTCCGGCAAGGCCCGAGCCGAGCACTCCGCCCCATCGCGTGACCGCCTTGCCCTCTGGCGTAAAGAGCTGAATGCGATTGTTGTAGGCGTCGGCCACAACGAGTCGGCCGTCGACCCAGCCAAGGTCGGTGGGGTAGTGGAGGCGACCCGGAAGAATCCTTCCAGAATTTCCGATTACGCGGTCAAAGGTCCCATCTCTTCGAAATGCAACAACGCGGTCGTTGTAGAAATCCGCGACATAGAGCTCGCCCGTCGGAGAGACAACGACGCCGGCGGCCGCATCGAACGCGCCGGCGGGTGTGTCCTCGCCGCGGATGACGCGAAGAAACTCTCCTTCCTGGTTGAACACCTGGACCCGGTCGCCGCCGTGCTCGGCAACATAGAGCCGGCCCTTGGCGTCAATGTCCAGGTCCATCGGCCGCCGAAAGTTCCCGGGCTCCTGGCCCCGGCTCCCGAAGGTGCGGAGGAACTCGCCTTCGGAGCTGAATGCCTCGATTCGGTCGTTTCCGGCATCGGCTACGTAGACCGTTCCATCTGCTGCGACAGCGATTCCAATCGGTTGGTGGAGCTCTCCAGGCCCTGCGCCCAATTTGCCCCAACTCGCGAGGTGCTTTGGCGCCGGGGCGAGCTCGCCCGCGCATCCTGTGGTGCCAAGAAGCATCGCCGCGACAAGGGCCCCAAGCCCCCTCCCAAATCCCGAGCCCCTCATCGCGTCTCGGCCTCCGCGGGTTTGAGAACGAGCGTTGGTTGGCTCTCGCCTAGGGCCTCCACCGAACCGCTCACCACCACCGAGCCACCTTCCCCGGACATGGTTCGAAGATGCGCGAGCGTCCTGGCTGAGACGGACTGCGGGCTCTCTCCGTTTCTCTCGGCCAGGTCGAAGCTCAGCCGAGAGTTTGCGACAAGGAGAGCACCACCATTTGCACCGTCGATGACCTTCCCGCGCGCTTTGAGTTCGAGTCCCGCAAGCTCGAAGCCGGCCTTCTCGACTGCCGTCTGGAGGTCCGAGACCGTCGCCTCATTGTCAGTCTCGAAGGTGAGCGCGAGTCGCCCTTCGTCGAGAAAGACTTCGACGTCCTTTACGCCTTCGACGTCGAGGAGCTTCTTCTCGATTCCGAAGGCACAGAAGGGGCAACTAAGCCCGTTCACGCGGAGCTCTGCGGTAACAAGAGCTGCGTTTGCCGGTGCTCCTTGAAGCAGGAACCCAAGCGCGAGAGCAAGCAGTACGTGCTTCTTCATACGAGTCTCCTGCTAGGGCGCCTGCCCGATGCCAGCTGCCCGGAGAGCGCTCTCTGTCGGGCCCGCGTCTTCGCAGCATCCCGCGAGCTCTCCATCCACGACCACTGCAGGCACCGCGCGAATGCCGAGGCGCTTCGCACGAGCGGCGACCTGGTCGTCCTTCATGTCAAGGACGGACACCTCGCATGACTCGCACGCGAGTCGCTGAACGAGCGAGACGGTCTCTTCGCACACACCACATCCGGCGCTAAAGACTTCGACCCTTTGTTTACTAGCCATCTCTATTCCTCCACTGCGGGACATGTCCCGGTACACGAAGTCGACTCGCTCTTCGCGGGCCAACTGTTCCAGACCCCGGCAGCGAAAATCGCCGCTAGGGCCACGTAGGAGAGCGCATCGGACGAGAGCACCAGCTTTCCAGCCAGCACCCCCAGTGCGCCTACGATTCCGAGCGAAAGCGGCGCGTAGCCGCGGCGCGTCTCGGCGCCGTAGCCGAGTGCGAAAAGCGAGAGCGAGAGGAGGAGTGCAGCCACCGGGACGAGAAACCCGGCGCCGAGCGTAAAGCCCAGCCCGAGCGAGCTTGCCGCCCCCGCATAGGCAGGCCAGCACGCGGGGCAAACGCCCGCCGGAACGAGCCACGCTCCAGTTCCTGAGAGCACTGCTGCAACACTTCGCCTGCCTGATTGAGCCTTCATCGCTTCTTTCGCTCCTCCGGAGCGAGTGCTCTCAGAATCGAGCAGTCGCTTAGCGGCCCCTTTCCTGGGCAGCTCTCGACAAGCTTCCGGAGAGCGCGTCGCATCCGCTGAAGTGAGCGAATCCTCTCCTCGAGGTCCTCGAGCTTCGCTTCCGCACGGCCGCGCACGTCGGAAGGGGTGGCGTCCTCGCTCGCCTCGAGTCGGAGCAGCTCCGAAATCTCTTTCAGCGAAAATCCAAGCTCCTTCGCGCGCCTTATGAACCGAAGGCTCACAACGACGTCCGGCGTGTACTCGCGGTAGCCCGAAGGGCGTCTCGCAGGCGGCCGGATGAGTCCTTCGCGCTCGTAGAACCGAACCGCGTCGATGCCGATGCCAGCGGCTTTTGCGACCTCTCCGATTTTCATTTCGCTTGCCTCCATGGGAACAGGATACACCCCGGACTATGGTCCAGAGTCAAGGGTCTTCCCGGAACAGTCCTCAAGCAGGCAGCAACGGCGCTCGCCGACCATTCGGGGGCTCCGCCCGAGCAGCGGGGCTCGCTCGGGGAGCGTGGGGATGCCTAGCGAGAGCGCTCCACCCAGTGCCGTTGAGCGAGCTCGCTTCCCTCTGCGATGCTCAGGACGACGACGCCAACGCGCTTGGCCACCCAGCTTTCCGCGTCCTCCCGGGAGCGGAAAAAGTGCATCTGGCTTCAGGTCGGGCTCGCGGGACCGGTTTCTCCTGGGGAGCAACCGAGGCCAGGAAGCACCACCGAGATGACAGCCCCAGACGGCTCAAAGGTCTCCACCCCTCGAGGCCCGACGCGAAGCCGAATTTCATCGCCGCTCGCAGCGCACGGCGACCGCACCTCGGCCACCTCGTCGAGAAGCCCTGGAATGAAGAGCGCATCGAGCGCGCACCAGGCGAAGAGCTCCTTGCCGGTGAAGGAGATTCGATGGGGCGTCTTTCGCGCCGTAAGCGCCGCGCCGGTTAGGTGCCCGTCTTCGTCGAACTCCATGCCTGAGGCCTGAAGCCCTCTGAAGACCTCGCTTGCATCCCGTGACGTTATTCCAAGCTCTAGAGCGAGTTCGTCGGCCGAAGCGGGATACCCTTCAGCGATGCGGCGGAGGAGGAAGGTGTAGGCCTTTGCGCGACGGCGTGCTTCTTCTTTAGTCGAAGCTCCTGACGAGCTCTCCCAGGCGTGAAGCGCTGTCTCGAAGTCGCCACTACGCGCCTTTTCCAAAGCTCTATCCCTGCTTCTCTTCGAGCTCCGCCTCGTAGCCCCCGGCCGACTCGATGGCCGCCTCGAGTGTGGTCGCTTCGACATCGCCAGCGGCCGTCACTGCGACGCGCCCTGAATCGCCGTCGATTGCAACCGATTCTACTCCCGGAACATCCTCGAGTGCCCGCTCGATGGCCTTGGCGCACATGCCGCAGGTCATCCCTGAGACACGGAAGACCGTCTCCGAGCTTCCCTCGGCGAAAACCACGCCAGGCGTTCCAACAAGAAAGAGCGCCAAGAGCGCTGAGACCACGATTCGTTTCATTCTTCCTCTCCTCCCATTGCTACAAGAGCCGTTCCAGGACGACCGGGTAGGCAACGGCAATCGCAAAGAGAACCGATGCCCCAATCACGAACCGCTTTGTTCTTCGCTTCGCAGAGCCGTCCGGTGCGCACTGCTCGTCGCAGTCCGCCTGTCCGTCATCTCGCCACGCCCAGCGCGCGGCGAGCAAGAGCGCAACTGCGCCGGCTGCCATGAACCAGAGTCGGTACGGCTCAAGCGCCGTGAACCAACTGAGAGCTCCGACCGAAACACCGAAGAGAACGAAGATGGTCGGTGCGAGGCAGCAAGAGGCCACCAAAAA
>JAJDAM010000055.1 GCA_029261905.1 Deltaproteobacteria bacterium | reverse complement strand
CCACCACTCTTCTGTATTCGCGAAGGTCGGGTCGACATCGTAGATCACGCCTCGAAACGGGAAGGCGCGATGCCGAACGACGTCGCCGATCGAGAATTTCGCAGTCCGGTCGTCCACCGTGGGTTGGCTCGTCATGGGTCGAGGATAGGACATCCAGATAGGACAGCGAGAAAGGACATCGAGTGCGCCGGGACCGGCTGATCGCGACGTCTCGTTCCGTCGGCCGTCCGCTGTTCCGAATTCTGTTCGCGCGCCTACTTCTCGCGCCAAGCGGCGAGCAGTGCGGCGGTGGTCGTGAGCGTCGATATGGCGCCCAGCGTGTGTGCGAATACCGCCTCGACGTATTCCTTCGGGAAACCGGCGACGGCGTCGGTCGGAATCACCATCTGGTACGACGAGTTCACCGCGTCGAAAGCCAGGTTCTGGATGGCCACGTTGACGGAAACACCGACACCAATCAGCGTATTTACGCCCATGTTGCGAAGGATGAAGTCGAGTTCCGTCCCGTGAAACGGTGACAGGCCGTGTAGACGCGACACGACGAGGTCCGAGTCGGCGACGCGAATTTCCGGAACGATCTCGGCAGCGGCCGATCCCGGCGTCAACGTCACCGGCGACCGGGCCATGTACTGAAACAGACGCGCGTTCGAGTTCGCACCCTGCCCGTCCGCACGGCGCTCCGCCGTGCAGTGGATGACCGGCACCCCGGCGCTGCGAGCTCCTTCGACGAGCTCCGCGATATTCGAGATCACTTCGCCACTTGCAGCTTCCGCCAGGTCGGGCAGCGCAGACAGATCCCCGATGACCGCACGCTGGCATTCCTGCGTGACGAGTGCCGTGTGTTGCGGGTCGACCAGGTTTGCGAGATCCAGTGCCATCGCTCGTTCTCCATTTTCTTTCTGCGGCTGAAAACGGAGCGTAGCTGCGACGGAGGTCAGTGCGCGATCGAAACCCGCTGGATCCGAACGGGTCCGCCAGCGACCGAATCGAGCGCGGTATGATGGGGTTCGCCACTGCGTCGACGGATCCGGCGCGTGAGCTGGTTTTGGTACGCGTCGACATGGAGTCGAAACGCGCTCAGGTTGGAAGTGCTCGATACTTCGTCCAGCACGGACAATCGCTCGGCACGATTCTCCGATAACGCGCGAATCGATCTCGGAAGCGCCAAACCATTGGCGCTCACCACCCGCACATCGGCTGCCAGCAGGTCCGACACGCCCTGCTGATCTCGGGCGCGTCGGATCGCCGACCAGAGATGATTCGACGCATTGATGTTCTGCTCGCCCACCGCCATGTACCACTGCGGAATCACCACCACCTGACGCTCGCCCCACGTGAGCTGGTGCGAATCACCCGCCACGACCCACTCGAGTTGGATTCCTCCATCGTGCATCAGGGGCAGCAACGTGTAGGTCGTCGAAAGGTCCATGAAGACCACGCCAGGCGTGGTCCGGACGCGCTCGAACGCGCCACGGAACCCGTCCATTTCTGCTCGTGTGATCGCGAACTCCGGTTGCTCGACGGGCTCCCGCGGCGTCACCCCCACCGCCAGCGAGATCGGTCCGCGCGCGACGACGACCAACGCGAGCACCACTCCCGCCCCCACCGCGACTCGCGTCCCCATCGAAAACGCAAACGCGGTCGAAGCCCCGACCGTCAGCGCGAAGAAAGGCGCCAGGTAGGCCGAATGCCGAGTTGCTCCGAACGGGTAGACGGAAATTGCCGATGCCAGAGCCGCGACCAGGACAACCGAGAGGCACACAGCGACGAGCGCGAAACGCCTTGCCTGCACACAGGCAGCGACCGAAATCAAGAAGACGATCGATCCGACACCCGCCAGCGTCGGACCGGCAAGAAAGTCGAATACACCCAGAAAATTTCGCCACAGCGCGGCGGGGGCCGTAACGAAATACGCGCCGAGCCAACTACCCAACGCCTCACGCCTCATTGCACTGTCGATCAGCGTGGGTTCTACGTGATAGGCGTAGAGGACCGCTCCGGCCAGTGCGATCGGAACATGAGCGAGCGCCAGATCGCGCAACTCGCGCCTTCCCAGGCGTCCGGTGATCGCAACGAACCCCAACGCAATACTGAAACCCGCCAGTACCAGGAAACTGCTGTAGTGGGTCAGCGCAGCGGCGAACATCAGGGCCGAGTATGCAATCAGGGTCCGACGGTTTGGATTCCGGAGCTGCGCAGCAGGTTGCCTAGCAGGGTAACTACCGAGGTACTGGTCCAGGTAGTGAAGCAGAGTCCCAGTCGCTCCGATCAACAGCAAGAACTGCAGAGCGTATGGCCGTGCCAACTGAGACAGCTCGATTGCACCCGGCGAAAGCGCCAGCACGATGGCCGCAGCGATCCCACACACCGATCCGCCGACCCTCTTCCCGAGCACATAGATCGCAACAATCGACAGTGTGCCAAACACCAACGCAGGTACCCGCAGCCATACGAAGTCGTCTGACACCGCCGCAGTGGCGCGAAGCAGGTAGTAGTACAGCGGTGGGTGCGCATTGCCGGCGATCATCGAGCCGGCGATTGCCGAAGGCGCGTGGGCGATCTGGTAGTAGATCCCCTCGTCGGCGTTGTTCCAGTAATCTCGAATCGAACCCAGCCGAAGCCCGAGACCCGCGGCCGTAATGCCCAAAGCAGTGAGATCCGCCGTACCCAGCGAAAACCGCCGTCGGATGGGCTCAGCACTCGGTGTGGGCGACTTCATCAGAAGCGGCACCATACGGCGTCATGGGGGCTGGCAACTCTGCTACGTCACGGACTCCACTGGTTGACTCTCGGGTGCTCTGGACGGTTTTCGGATGTCGTCTTCAGATGTCATTGTCAGGTGTGATTGTCAGGTGTGATTGTCAGATGTCATTTTCGGGTGTGATTGAAGATCTGGACATTCGATCCCACTGCGGGCGCATAGAACCTTTCCCCCGGTTCGCTTCCGTCATATCACGGATTTTACCGCCGGAGCAAGAAATCTGGGATCGCGGTGACACTTTTCGGTCAATAACACGCGTCGCGGCGTTTCAGGCCTCAAATCCGTGACACGACCCTACACAACCGGAAATCGAGAAGCAGCGGATCGGCTACTCGGAGTCGAGGACGTCGACGGCGATCAGCTCCTCGAGGTATCGAGAATCCCACCACGACAGCTGGAGTTGCTTGGCGCGTCGGAAATAGAGCTGGATGTCGTATTCCAGTGAGAATCCGACCCCGCCGTACACCTGCTGACCCATTGCGGTCACATCGCGGAACGTCTGACAGGCGAACAGCTTGGCCATCGGCGCCAGCTTCGACACCGAGCGCTGCTCGGATCGCGCCCAGGCGGCCTCATACACCAACGTCGTACCGCCTTCGACGGCGGTCGCAGCATCGGACAGGTAGTGGGCGATCGATTGGAAGGCGCCCAACGGCTTGTCGAACTGCTGCCGCTCCTTGGCGTACTCCGTCGTCATCTCGAGCGCCCGTCGCGCTCCGCCGATCGCGAATGCGGCAGCCAGAATGATGCCGTCGTGCATCACCTCGTCCCAGGTCGCCCAGCCGGACCCCGCCGTCCCGACACGATCCGAAACCGGCACCCGTACGTCATTGAACACGACTTTGTACTGAGTGTCCGACGCGAGGCTCATCTGCTGAATCAGCTCCACACCAGCGGCCTTCGGGTCGACCAGCAGCAGGTCGATGTCGTTGTCGCCATCTCCTGTCCGTACCAGCACGAGCAAGCGATCGGCAGAACTCGCAAACGCAACGTGAAGCTTGCACCCGGAGATCACATAGTGATCGCCCTCGATCGAAGCGCCCAGCCGCACACCTCGCGGGCCCTGGCCGTTTCGCGGCTCGAGCCACGCCGGCGCGATCACCGCTTTGCCCGCTGCGATCTTCGGGAGCCAGGCGTCTTTTTGTTCGTCGCTGCCTGCTCGCAGGATCGCTCCGGCGGCCAGCCCCGAGCTGACGAAGTGGGGCGACGGCGCCAGCGCACGGCCGAATTCTTCGTACACGATCGCGGCTTCGAGCATGGATTGCCCCGACCCGCCGTATTGCTCCGGAAGCGTCAGCCCCAGCAGGTCCAGCTCAGCCAACTGCTTCCAGAAGTCTGCCGAGTAGCCGGACGGGTCGTCCTCGAGCTTCCGGACCACGTCGACCGGGGAGTACTCGGCGCACATTCCGCGGACCATGTCGCGGAGCATCTCTTGTTCTTCGCTGAAATCCAGATCCATTTTTCTTTTCCTCTTGGGTTCGCAAAAGGTTCGCGGAATGTGCGCGGACTGTTCGCAGGCTCTTGGCGGCAGCCGATTCGGCTACGCGGGCGGCTCCCGAACGAAAGAGCGCCGCCCATTCATCGTTTCAGGGTTTCCAGTCGTCGGCCTTTCGCTTCCACGGGTTGTCGTCGGGTGCCGACGGCAGCGCAATCCGCGCGGTGCAATCCGTCGGCGACTTGTCCCCGACGGTCACCTGGACCGAGATCTCCGCCCAACAGCATCCGGCGTCATCGGTTTCGAGCTTCGTCACGGTCCCGCCGAAGACCATCGTGTCTCCAGGGAAGATCGAATCTCTCATCCGGAACTTCATCCGGCCCAATCGGCCGCGCGGCCCGCTCCAATCGGTCAGATATCGCTCGAACCATGCCGCCAGGTTGGGTGTGTTCATGAAGATGTCGCGGGTGCCGTTGCGGTTGACCGCGAAGTCGACATCGTGGTGCATCGGTCGCCAATCGCGGGTCGCGAGCGCGCCCAGGATGACCGTCGTTGCGGACACGTCGACCGGTAGCGGCGGAAGCTTGTCTCCAACAGAAACGTCGCCCGCCAACAACAATTGCGCCTGCGCCATCACGCGTTCCTCCCGTATCCGAAGCCGGTATACGACTCGGTCCCGACGAGTTCTTCGTTCTGATTGAGGTACTGGACCTCGATCACCCAAAAGCGTCCCGTGCCGAGTTTGGTCGTCTTCAAATCGCTCACCGAGCGGAGAATCTGATGCGTTCGAAGGCGGTCCCCCGGACGAACGGGAACTCCGAAAACGATTTCGTTGTCCGTCATGACCGCCTCCGGCAGCCCCAGGGTTTCTTTCAGGTCGAAGTGGACCTGCAACGGCTGGGCTTCTTTCGTCCGGCCGGGCGCCCAGTAGTGAGGGCGAAACCAGGCCGACAACATCGTCGGCGGCGCCGTGATGCCATCGGTGAGTTCGTCGGCGACGGCCTCATCCCAGTACAGCGGGTTGCCGTTCTGGACCGAGGCACAGCTCGTGAAGATATAACCGCGCTCGACTTCGAACTCGGTCGGCTCCTCGTAGCGCACCTGTCCGATCCAGGATTTCACTTCTTCGGGCAGCTCGGTAGTGGTCGTGGTTGTTTTGGTCATCTTCTGCTCCTTCACTCCGCCGCGCCTTCAGCGCGCAGGCTCGCGATTTCAGCGGGATCGAAGCCGGCCGCTGCGAGCAACGCATCGGTGTCGGTCTCCTCGGGGGGTCGCACCTGGTGGCGGGGCTGGCTTCGCTCGCCGCCGGCGAGCACCGGTCCAACCTGCTCGAACTCGCCGTGTTCCGCGTGTTCGGCCTTCATGAATACCTGGCGTTCGCGCAGATGCGGGTCGTCGACGAGTTCGGGAATCGAGTTGACCGGCGCGACGCAGGTGTCGTTCGGAGCCAGCCGTGCGACCCAATCGTCACGATCGCGGGTCGCGAAGACTGCGCGAAAGCGCTCGCGCAACTCGTCCTGCTGGCTGTCGTCGAGCTGGCGGTCCGCCCAGTCGGGTACTCCGAGCGCCTGGCAGAGATTTGCGAAGAAGTGCGGCTCGATCGCGCCGACCGACAGCCATTTGCCGTCTCGCGCCTGGTA
>JAJDAM010000054.1 GCA_029261905.1 Deltaproteobacteria bacterium | reverse complement strand
AGCGAGCTCGAGGGCCTGACCCAGCTCTTCAAGCTCCTCGGCGACGCAACGCGAGCGCGTCTTCTCTACGCGCTCCTCGAAGCAGGCGAGCTGTGCGTTTGCGACATCTCTGCAGCTACAGGCACGCCCGAGACCAACGTCTCGCACGCGCTTCGATTGCTCCGAACAGCTGGCATCGTCAAAGCCCGCCGCGATGGCCGCATGATGTTCTACAGCCTTGACGACGCGCACGTGCGGATGCTGCTCGACCTCTCGCGCGAGCATCTTCGACACGCCGGGAAGACGTGATGATGGACACAACCTGGCCCCAGCTTCTACTCCACGCAAACCTGGTCGCCCATGTCTTACTCCTTGGAGGCGCGGTCTGGTCCATCGCGTTCCCCGTGCGTCGCGTCTACCCGATGGCTAGGCGCGATAGCTGGTTCTACGCGATGTGGGCACTCTTCGGCTTCGTTTTCCTCAGCAACCCAGCTTTCGTCGTCCTCGACTGGAACTCCGGGCCCTTCACCGATTCTATTCGCTTCTGGCTCGCTGGAGCGCTCATCCTCCTCGGTGCAGCGCTTGTTCTCTGGGGAATGGTCACGCTCGGCGCGCGGCGGACCTCTGGCCTTCCACAGGGCCTCGTTGACGACGGTCCTTACCTCCTCACGCGAAACCCGCAGTACGTTGGCGACTTCCTGCTCTTTGTCGGCGTCGTGGTCTTCGCCAACTCGGGCGTGGTGGCCGTCACCCATCTGCTAACCGCACTCGTTCTTCTGCTCGCCCCCTTTGCCGAAGAGCCCTGGCTTGAGGGCCAATATGGCGAGGCCTACCTCGCCTATCGCCTGCGCGTGCCGAGATACCTGTGATTCTGAACTCAGTCGAGAACGTGCTCATGAACAACCCGATTCGGGCAGCGCTGCAGCTCCACTACGAAGCGCCGCTGCTGGAGCAGCTCGGTGGACGCGTCGAGGGCGGGCGTGTACTGGAGATGGGGTGCGGCAGAGGCCTGGGAACTGAAATCATCTTGTCCCGCTTCGGAGCCGCTCACGTTGACGCATTCGACCTTGATTCCGACATGGTTGAACGAACTCGTCGCCGCCTGGCGCGGTTCGGCAATCGGGTCCGGATCTTTCAAGGCGATGCGAGCCGAATTGCAGCAGACGCCTCAAGCTACGACGCCGTCTTCGACTTCGGCATCATTCACCACGTCCCGGAATGGCAGGAGGCAGTGCGCGAGGTGTCACGCGTGCTGCGTCCAGGCGGACGCTTCTTCTTCGAAGAAGTCACCCGCCACGCGCTCGAGCGGTGGACCTACCGCCGATTTCTGGACCATCCGAGCGACGACCGCTTCAGTGGCGCTCAGTTCGTAGCCGAACTCGAGCGGTCGGGCTTTCGGGTGCCGCGCTGGACCGAGCGGTTCTTCGGTGACTTTGCGTTCGGTGTGGGCTTTCGAACTGCCCAACCGGGCTCTTCAGCTGCGTGCGCTCATGCCTAAAGTGGTCGTCCAACCCCGCGTCACGCTGCTTCGGCGAGGCCTTCGGCTCGAGGCGCTCACCATCGCTTGGAACGTTATCGAAGCCGTTGTTGCGATTGGTGCGGGTTTGATTGCAGGCAGTGTTGCGCTTGTCGGCTTCGGCCTCGACAGCACCATCGAGACGATCGCCGCTGCGGCCCTTTACCTGCGGCTTCGGGCTGAAATGCGCGGTGCAACGGAAGCGGAAGCCGAGGCCCATGAAGCGCGTGCGCTTCGAGTCGTTGGAATCACCTTCCTCGCCCTTGCGGTCTACATCGTTTATGAAGCCGGGAGCACGCTCTGGTTTCGTGAACCACCCGAGGCGAGCATGGTCGGAATCGCACTGGCCGCGTTGTCTCTAGCCGTGATGCCTTTTCTTGCGCTCGCGAAATACCGCACCGGAGAGGCGCTCAAAAGCCGCGCGCTCATCGCCGATGCGAAGGAAACGATTGCCTGTTGCTACCTCTCTCTCGCTCTTCTCCTTGGCCTGGGAGCAAATGCGCTCTTCGGCTTCTGGTGGGCTGACCCGGTAGCGGCACTCGCGATGCTACCGTGGGTCGTTCGGGAGGGTTTCGAAGCGCTCGAAGAATCGAAAGCCGATTGCGCGACCCTCGATTCCGTGCGAGAAAGGGCCTGATGAGCACGCACTTCGAAAATCTGGCGGGAGCGAAGCTGGTTCGGGTCTCCCGGAACTCTCTCGCGCCGTTTGTTGCGCTCCTCACGCTTATCGCAGTATTTGCATCACTCGTTCCCTGCGAAACAACGCCCGGGGTTGGCAGCCAGACTGCGTTTGTTGCTGTGCACTCCGACGATCCAACGTCCTCAAACGAACCCGCTCGGAGCTGCGCCGACAACTGTCCGTGCCTTTGCGCCGGCTCCTGCCCCGGTGCCCTCGCGTCGTATCCGGTAGGCCTGGTCGTCGCTGAGCATCCGAACGAACTCAACGCGAGCGCCGATACCTTCATCGCCCGTCTCATTCCTGAACGTCACTTCCGTCCGCCCCGACTCGATTCCGTCGTCTAGCTAGCCGCGCGCTTCGCGCCTGTTTGACAGGTGTGTTGCGTTCCGAAAAGGGGCCGCGCCCCATTTCTCATCGACGGAAGAGTTTGAATGAACGCGAACCGACTTGGCGTGGCGCCTGCTGCGCTTCTACTACTACTTGTCGCGGGGCCGAACCTTGCCACGGCGCAGACCGAATCCCGGCGGACCATCGACCTGGCGCAGGCGCTCAGCATTGCGCGCGAGAACAGTCCGCTCCTTGAGGCCGCCCGTGCGAGAATCGGCGAAGCAAGGGGCGACCTCACGCAGGCGAGCCTACTCCTCGTAGATAACCCAGAACTCGAGCTCTCTGCGGGCCCTCGCTTTCTAAGCCAGCCAGGTGGAGGCTCGGAGCTCGACGCGGAAGTCGGGCTCGCCCAGCGCTTCGAAACAGGCGGCCAGCGCGGGCACCGAATGGCGCGTGCCGAAGCTTTAGCCACCGCCATACGCGCTCGCTCGGCCGATGTGGAACGCGTCGTGTCTCAAGCCGTAGCGCTGGTCTTCTTCGAGGTGCTAGGCGCATCGGAGCGGCTGCAGCTCACCGAAAGCGCTGCCTCACTCGCCGAAAACCTCTACAACATCGCTCACTCGCGGGTTTCAGCCGGAGCCTCCGCACCGCTCGAGGAAAACACGGCGCGGATTCGCCGCGCCGAAGCCACCCGTCAGCTCGTTCAAGCCGAGACTCGCTTAAAGAGCGAAACGCTACGGCTCGCCACCACGCTCGGCCTCCACGCGGGGACGGCCCTCGAAGCCCAGGGGACTCTTCCTGAGGCTGCCGTCCTTCCACCTCTCGGCGACCTTCTCGAGCGCCTCTCCGACCATCCGCGCCTTCTCGCCTCGGAGGCGACAGTAGAAGCGGAGCAGAGTGCATCTGCTCTGGCTCGCGCCGAGGCTTGGCCAGACCTCTCGCTTGGCGTCTCATACGCCCGCGACGAAAAAGACGACATCGTTATGGGTGGCCTCACGGTTTCAATTCCGGTCTTTAATCGAAACCAAGGTGAGCGCGAGCGCGCAGAAGCGGCGACCCGCCGCGCCGCCGCAATGGCTCGTTCCGAGCGACTCGAAATCGAGGCCGAGCTTCGGCGTAGCTACGCCGAATATGAAGCTGCGACTCGCTCACTTGCCGCCTTTGACGCGGGCGTTCTTCGCTCGCACCGGGAAAACCTCGAACTCATCGAAGCGATGTTCGAAGCCGGAAAGATTCGATACGTCGATGTTGT
>JAJDAM010000053.1 GCA_029261905.1 Deltaproteobacteria bacterium | reverse complement strand
CTCATCCCGCTTCTCTTCTCGAGCGGAACGGGGAGCGAAGTCCAGCGCCCCCTTGCCACGGTCGTTGTGGGCGGGCTGGTGACCTCGACTGTGCTGACGCTCTTGGTCATTCCTGCGTTCTACAAATGGTTCTCCACCGAGGTTGCCCCTCAGGCTGCTCCGGTGACGGAAGATTCATAAGGAGATCCCTGCAATGAAAATCGTCAACGCATACGTCAAGCCGCACACGCTTTCTCGAGTCGTCGAGGCACTCCACCGGATTCAAGGAGTAAGTGGAGTCTCTGTGCTCCAGATGCGCGGATTCGGTCGCGTTCACTCTCTCCATGGCTCCGAAGGAGCTGACGAGCTTGGTCTCTTGGACCCACATGACAAGGTAGAGGTCCTCTGCCGCGACGCTCTCGCTGAAGCGGTCGTCGCGGCAATTGAGACTGGCGCACACACCGGTCTCAGTGGCGACGGAAGGATATTCGTCACCGCGGTCGAAGAAGTCGTTCGCATAGCGACCGGAGAACGCGGCGAAGAAGCGGTCTAGAACTAGCCGCGGGGAGAGCGCCATGGAGCAACACCGAATAGAGTCCGGCGAGGAGCTTTCCAACCTTCGCATCCGTGGCATGGATTGCGCAGAGGAGATGGAAACGCTTCGTCAGGTTCTTCTGCCACTCGTTGGGACCGAAGACCGTCTTGCGTTTGACCTGCTCAACTCGAAGCTTGCGGTGGTTCTGCCCAGCGGGTGCACCGAGGAAATGGTCGTCGATGCCATCGCAGCGACGGGGATGCGCGCCACTGCTGTTGACGAGGGGGCGGCCGGCACAGCGGAAGGGGGCTTCGGCTCCCTGCGGTCGGTCTTTACGCTCGTTAGTGGCGTGGCGTTGTTTGCAGGCCTATTCACCCATGCTGCGGTCGCTGGCGGGCTGCTCGAGGCACTCCGTGGCGAAGGCACGGACCTGCAGCATGCGGTTCCGTGGGGTCCACGCGCGCTCTATCTCATCGCAATCGCTACCGGTCTAGCGTTGGTTGCACCAAAGGCGTTGTCTTCGGCCCGGCGACTGCGGCCCGATATGAATCTCTTGATGACTATCGCCGTGACAGGGGCACTCGCAATCGGCGAATGGTTCGAGGCCGCAGCGGTCAGCTTCCTCTTCGCCGTTTCCCTCGAACTCGAAGCCTGGAGCCTCGGTCGAGCCAGGCGAGCAGTCGCCGCTCTGATGGAACTCGCTCCTCCGACCGTGCTCCTCCTTCGAGACGATGAGAGCCTCGCCGAGGTGTCGCCCTCTGTGGTGGCACCTGGTGCGCGCTTCCTTGTTCGGCCCGGGGACCGCATTGCGCTCGACGGGGAGGTACTCCAAGGCGAGAGCGAGGTGAACCAAGCGCCCATCACCGGGGAGAGCGTTCCCGTATCGAAGGTTGCCGGAGATGAGGTTTTTGCAGGCACTGTCAACGGCGGCGGCGCCCTGACCGTCTCCTGCACAAAGGCCGCGGGAGATACAGCACTCGCCCACATCGTGCGCTTGGTCAGCGAAGCGCACTCTCGACGCGCGCCCTCGGAGCAATGGGTTCAGCGCTTCGCTCGAATCTACACCCCCGCAGTAATGGTACTCGCTGCCTCAGTCTT
The DNA here is from genome assembly GCA_029261905.1 of Deltaproteobacteria bacterium. Taxonomy (GTDB): domain Bacteria; phylum Myxococcota_A; class UBA9160; order UBA9160; family SMWR01; genus JAJDAM01. The sequence continues at coordinate 3,186 of JAJDAM010000053.1, read as the reverse complement.
TGTTATTCCGGTGCTCTTCAACGCATCGCCTGAAGAGTGGCTCTACCGGGCGCTCGTGCTTCTCGTCATCGCTTGCCCGTGTGCCCTCGTCATTTCAACCCCCGTCAGCATTGTTTCTGGACTGGCTCGGGCGGCTCGAAACGGCATTCTCATCAAGGGTGGCGTCTACCTAGAAGCTCCGGCGCGTCTCCAAGCCATCGCTTTTGACAAGACGGGCACCTTGACTGAAGGGAAGCCCACAGTCCAACAGGTCTGCGGCTTCAACGGGCACGACGCAGACGACGTACTCGAACGAGCCGCGGCGATGGAATCCCACAGCGCGCACCCACTCGCACGAGCCATTGTCGAACACTCAGCCAAACGCACTTCAAGCCTCCAGCCGGCCACCGATTTTCAGGCGATACACGGAAAGGGCGGCACTGCTCGTATTGGCGGCCGGTCCTACTGGATTGGCTCGCACCGCTTTCTCGAGGAACGAGGGCAGGAGACCCCGGAGGTCCACGCGAAACTCGAAGAACTCAGTCGCCATGGCCACTCAGTTGTCGTTCTAGGCAATGAAGAGCATGTCTGCGGATTGCTCGCACTTTCTGACGCCCTTCGAGATGAGACACCTGGAGCACTCACCGCTCTCAAGAAGGCAGGCATTTTGCGGCTCGTGATGCTGACTGGCGACAACCAGGCGACAGCTGACGCCATCGGAGCAAGGGCTGGCATCGACGAGATTCACGCTGAACTGCTCCCTCAAGACAAGGTATCGCTAATCGAAGCCCTCGCGGAACGCTACGAGCATGTCGCCATGGTTGGAGACGGCGTCAACGATGCGCCAGCGATGGCACGCGCGTCTGTCGGAATCGCCATGGGCGCTGCTGGAAGCGACGCGGCCATCGAGACCGCCGATATCGCGCTCATGGCTGATGACCTTTCGAAACTTCCATGGCTCATCGACCACTCGAAACGCACGCTGAGGATCATTCGTGCCAACGTCGCCCTTTCGCTCGGAATCAAGGCGGTTTTTGTTGTCCTCACCTTGCTGGGCGGCGCCTCGCTCTGGAGCGCGATCGCTGCCGACATGGGAGCGTCACTTGTCGTGACCTTCAACGGACTTCGCCTTCTCCGGTCTGCGTAGGCCGGATTCGGAGGAACGTCGCCATGGGAATTCGCGGAAAGCTCGTCGCAAGTCTGTCCGGAATTCTAGTCGCTCTAACTCTGGTTCTCGGAACCATGTTCGCTGTGCGAGAGCACCGAAGCATCGTCGAGCTCAAGCGCGATCATCTCCGCCACTCTGCTCAACTTGCCGCGAAGCTCTTGCAGCAAACCGATAAGGACGTTGGCCAACGAGTTATCGACGCGTGGAACGATACGGCCGCTGCCGGGCCCAAACTTCGCCTCGTTTGGAGTGGAGACCACGGTGCGAACGCTACACAGGCGAATCCGACGGCCCTCAACTCGAGCAAGCTGATGATGACGGTCTCCATACCGCTAGAAAACGGCTCAGCTGCTTTCCCCGCGCAGTTGATTGCGGCGGAGCCACTTCCCGATGCGCGAACATTTCTACTTGGCGTTCTCGCCGGCCACCTAGCGCTCGGCGCGCTTCTATCTGCCGCTGCATCGCTTGGCGTTGCGTTCGTCTGCCAGCGAGTGGTGGTAGGTCCGGTTCGATGGCTCGTTTCAGCTGCCGACGGTATGGCCCAGGGTGACGATTGGGAACCGATTCGGCCGGAGAACCGGCGAAAGGACGAAATTGGCGTTCTGGGTGACCACCTCGCAGAGCTCAGCCGCCGCCTTGCCAGAGTCGTGCGCAGTTCCCGCCACGACTCCGCGCACTTAGTGGCCGTTGGTGTGAGACGGGAAATGGAAGAACCGCTTCGTCGTCTGACGTTGAGTGTTGCGACGCTCGAGGCGGCAGGCTTCAGAGACCCAGATGTGGGGCGCGAGGTCGAACAAATCGAAGGGCAGCTCAAGACTCTTCAGGAGATATCGGGTCGGCTCGCGAACGTTGACGCGACGCCGGCCGGGTGACCGCTTCCGAGCATGTGTTCCACCCGATAGGCCAGTGCGCCAAGCAAATCCGAGACACAGAAAAGGAGATTCGCAATGAGAACTAAGACTCGAACTATTTTGTCGATACTTGTGGCCGGGCTCGTTTTGGGGTTCGTGATTGAAGCCCAAGCACAGCGGGTCACTCAGCCATCACTAAGAGGGAATCCAAAGCGCGACATCGGTGGGTCCTGCGTTTACAGCAAGGAAGGCAAGGTCGTCTTTGCGCCAGCCGGGAAAAACTGCCCGGACGCGACGGACCACCTGTCGAAGCCCACGAACGCGGATTCTCCCATCCTCGCCGGCTACCCACCCGCGATGCGCGAGGAACTAGCCAAGCTGCTTGGAGACCACGACCACATCTCGCAGGAGATTTCCCGGCTCAGGCAGGCCGTAGAACGCCGAAACCGAGAAGTCGCTCTTGAAGCGGTCGACAAGATTCGCGCAGAGGTCACAGACCATCGGGCTCGCGAGGAGGTCTTCTTCGAGAAAATGGCTCCCAATCGCGACTCGCCCTGACCCGACTTCCCATTCCGGAGGAGCGTATCGTGATGCTGACCAGTCAGTCGGCCACACGGGTTCGACGCGCAAGGGCGGCGGCGCTCATGACCGCCTCCGCTCTTGCGCTCGGTGAGCTGTCTTGCGCTGCAGGTTCTGTGCTTCCACTGGCCAGCGAACACAGCGACGTCGAGGATGCGGAAACGGAGCCGATTCGCCGGGGTGACCTGCTCGTGGTTCGCGTCATTCGCCATCCGAAGCTAAGCGCGAAGAGGGTATTGGTGGACCGACGCGGAATGGTCCTAATCCCGAAGCTGGGGAAAATCCAAGCTGAAGGTCTTACAACACTTGAACTGAAGAGCCTAATCCAGCAACGCTTCAGAAAGTTTAGAGCCCACCGTCATGCAATTGTGTTCGTCAGCCGGGTCGCGGACGGGCGATGAGTAGCTGCCGGTCTCGACGAGGCCGGGTCCTATCGGAACTACTTCGAGTGACTGCGCATACGCTGCTTGCCCGTCCGTTCGATGATTCAGTGTCAAAGCACGCTGATCGGCGGAAGGAGGGAGACTGCTGCCCGTGCGGATTTCATCGTTGGTCAAATAGAACGCTGAGTGTGGATCTGGCCCTTGAAGTCGATATCTGATTAGCTAT